>NZ_JSYF01000349.1:0-8251 GCF_054824225.1 Pontibacter sp. HJ8 | reverse complement strand
CTGGGCTGCCCCTCACGTTGCCGTAGCGGTTTCTGTTAAAGCGGTAGGGTTGAGAGGTATGGAGCGGGGGCGTATACTTTACAAACTTCGGGAAAAGGTTAATTTGTTTTCCCGGGTGCCGGGTGCATATCCTAAAAAAGCCAGGGGGTGACGCAGCTAACCGCGTCACCCCCTGGCGTATCATCCGAGCCGCTAGGACTTAGAGTTTCTTCAGGCCTTTTGTGTCTTGTTTGTTGCCTTCTTTGATACTAACCGCAACACCACCACCCGGAGCCAAGGGCTGCTTGAGCACACTCTTAGAATTCACGAGTACTTTCCGGATCGTGTATTTCTGCGGATTCTTGTTCCAGCTGGCATCTTTTGCATCCGCATAAATGGTGGCAATGTAGCTTTTACCCTTCGGCAGATAATCAAACCGTACGGTAGCGGTACGGGCATTCTCATCCGTAACACCACCTACATACCATTCGTTTTTGCCTTTCGCTTTGCGGGCAATCGTCACATAATCTCCGGGCTCAGCTTCCTGTACGTAGGTATCGTCCCAATCCAGGGCAACGTCCTTAATGAACTGAAAGGCATCCGGGAAACGGGTATAGTTCTCCGGCAGATCGGCTGCCATCTGCAGCGGGCTATACATGGTGACATAGTAGGCCAATTGCTTCACCAGCGTCGTATTCACCCGCTGGTTCCCTGTACCGTAGTACGACAGGTCGGTCTGGAAAATACCCGGCGTATAGTCCATCGGGCCGCCCATCAGGCGGGTAAACGGCAGGATGGTAGTATGGTCAGGTGCCAAACCTCCCATCGCTTCAAATTCGGTACCACGGGCCGATTCCTGCGCGATCCAGTTCGGGTACGTGCGGTGAACGCCTGTTGGACGAACGGCTTCGTGGCTGTTGACCATGATCTTGTAATCGGCGGCCGTCTCGGCTACGTGGATGTAATGGTTCACCATCCACTGTCCGTCGTGGTGTTCGCCCCTCGGGATAGGTTTGCCTACATACCCTGTTTTCACTGCATTGTAGCCATTGTCCTTCATAAACTGGAAGGCTTCGGGCAGGCGCCTTTCATAGTTGGTGGCTGATGCCGACGTTTCGTGGTGCATCATGATCTTCACACCTTTGGAGGCCGCGTAGGCATTGAGCTCCTTCACGTTGAAATCAGGGTATGGCGTTACGAAATCGAACACGTTTTCTTTCCAGTTACCAAACCAGTCTTCCCAGCCGATGTTCCAGCCTTCCACCAGTACGGCATCGAATCCGTGCTCCGCCGCAAAGTCAATGTGCTTTTTAACGTTGGCATTGTTTGCGCCGTGTGTGCCGTTCGGAGTCAGCTTTGTAAAATCATCGCTCAGCTTCACATTGGTTTCTTTGCCATAGGCCCAGGTGCTTTTGCCGGCCACAAAATACTCCCACCATACGCCAATGTATTTCACCGGCTTTATCCAGGAAACATCTTTGTAGGCCGTTGGCTCATTTAAATTCAGGATCAGCCTGGAAGCCAGGATATCGGTTGCTTTGTCGCTTACGATGATCGTTCTCCAGGGAGTATGCGCATCGGTTTGCAGGTAGCCTTTGTTACCCACCGCATCAGGTGTCAGGTGCGCACTCAACCGGTAGGTTTTCGGGTCCAGGTTCAGCTGCATGGCTGGATAGTTGATCAGCGCAGCTTCGTGAATGTTGATATATAACCCGTCCGAAGACTTCATCATAGAAGGAGTCTGCACGGCTAGTGTTTTGATCGGGAACTGGGCATGCACATCGATGGTAGCTTTCTGCATCAAGGAAGGGATCTCCGATATCTTCGATGTGGTGTAGGCATACTCATTGGTGTCATAGTCACCCGGTATCCAGAAAATCTTGTGGTCGCCTGTCAGGTTGAACTCTGTCTGCTCTTCTTTGATGATGAAGTATTTCAACTCCGGCTGTTTCGGAAACTCATACCGGAAACCAAGGCCATCGTTGAACAGTCGGAAACGGATCTGGATAAAGCGGTCTTTCTGCTCGGGCTGCTTCAGGGTGACCAGCAGCTCGTTGTAGTGATTGCGGATCGTCTTCTGCTCGCCCATAATAGGCTCCCAACTATCGTTTACGGTAGCCTGTTTGGTATCAGCAACTGTAAACCCAGTCAAGAACGAAGGAACGTCTTTGGTTTCCAGTCCCAGCCGGCTTTGCCTGATAACGGGTTTCTTTTTGTAGGTGAGCTCATATGCCGGAACGCCGTTCTCCAGCAGTTCAAACTTTAAGGTGAAGTTTTTGTCAGGAGAGGTGATCACCTGCGCGTGCACCAGCGTGGAAATGGTACAGATAAACAGGATCAGAACAAACCTGCGCATAAGCCAGTTGTTAGCTGCAGCACCTGCGACTACGTGTGATAGATTCATAGGAGAATTTATTGGTTTACATTGAGCTCTTTGGAAGCAACATGCAGCATGGCAGGCCATGAGCGATTGAAAAACAAATAACGGCAAAAAATATTATTTGCAGGAAGCAACTAGCCAGAATCAAATACGAAACCCCGCTCTCAGGTACGTGAAAAGGAGAAAATTATTTTAAACTCCAGGTATAGCCGGACAAGCAGAAGTCACAGCGTATGCTTCTTTCCTTGCCGATGTCCTGGCTGGCGGCATGAAAGCCTGGCTATCATCTTATGGTATTAATTGTCATCATGCCCGAGTAGCTCACAAAGCACAGTGCGATAAAATCAGAAATGTATCCCGGGCGGAAAGGGAGAGAGGCTGTGTATACTTGAGGATAAAAAAAAGCCCCCGGAAATGGTGGCTCTTCTTGTGCTTCTTTGCTAAGTCTTAGTTACCAGACGCTCCCTGGCCGGCCGGCTGGGCTGTTGGCGCAGCTATCGGAACGGCTGTTGGAGCGGCTGCTCGCTGCGGTTTGTAAATGGCACCAGTAGCAAAATCGATGACAGCACCCGGCCAGAAGAAGAGAACGTCGACTACCAGAGCAGCCACACGAATTTCTCTCGATGGTTGTCCAGGGGCTGGAGGTGTTCTTTGATATTCAGTCACAGGTCCGCCAAATACTGTTGCACAGCTAGAAACGGAAGCAGCAAGCAGAACCAGTGCTGCAGCTTGTTTAACTCTTTTCATCTTGTTGAATTATAGGATTGGAAGATAATTTATGGCGTAAACTATCTAATATTTATCATACATAAAAACCCGTATATATGACATATTATATTTTTCTTTTGCTCAACTTTCCTAGGATTCAGAATTTTAAATCCATTTCCTTGTTTAAACCATCATTGGCGAATAAGAAATAGTTTTATGCTGATCCGGACAATGAAGAGAAAGGAGAACTTTCCTTTGCGCAGTGCACTGCATACCTGTGTTTAGTGGAACCTGATACCGTTCGGAATAAAACCGGTTGCCCTAAAAGCAGCCAAGCCTTGGTCCTGATCTGCAATAAACTGAAACGCACAATTGCCGGACATGCTATAGAATGATCCAAGGGCGATTATGCTTTTGGCTCGTGTTTAATCTTTCGGGGCAGGCAGTTCAGCGGCGGGTTAACCCGCTACACTAAAGGACAGGCTTCAGCACCACCGGCGTACATCAAATAACCAGCCGGACGCCGCCCAGCTCCTGCAGGCCGTAAGGAAAGTGGTCTCCGGGCGAGCCGATGAACATGAAGTTTTTGGGGATTCCCCACTTGAGCGAGAGTTCCTGAATAAGATCAGGCCCGAAGCGTCCTTTGAGTATAACAAAATCCACCTCTAATTCCGGGTAGGCCAGGTCCAGTACCTCTACTTCGTGCATTAGTTTTTTCGGTGGTGTCTCCCCTTCCTTCAGCACATTCACGATTTTGATCCGGTTGGTGTGCTCATTTTCCACAATATAGCGCATCACCTTGTTGATGTTAGCGATGTTGTCGCCCCTGGTAAAGAAGACAAATTGCTGTGCCCGGATAGTGTGGATCAGGCGAATTATTTTACGCGAGTTGATAGGAAGTCTTTTCTTTAGCTGCCGCTCTATTTGTCGCAGCAGGTAGGCGGCGAAGATGAGCAGCTCGATCCGGTAGAGCATGATGAACACGATGGCAACTGTCGGGAGAAAATACTTCAGGAAAACCCATACATAGGCTGGGTTTAAGATGGCATTGCCAATCAGGGCCGCCAAAACCGCTGTAATAGCCACAAACAAAACGAGAGCGGAAGCGCGGACCGGACGCGGAAGGCGGTTCCTGCGAAACTTAAGCAGGACGTTGCCTAAACCAAACAAGACCATGACTGACAGAAAAGAGATGGTATAGACGCCTGCCAAAGCCCCGATATCGCCCAGGGTTATGAGCAGGATGGAAACGCACAGCAGAAAAAAACTGATCATGATGAGGTAAGCCGAGCCCCTGTTGTTCGTTTTCAACAGGAACTGGGGCAAACAACGGTCCAGTGTCATGCGTTGCACCAAGCCCGTCACCCCGACGTAGGAAGTCAGCACGGCCCCGCTCAGCACCATGGCGGCATTTACGGAGACAAGCCCGGCGAGCCAGTTGCCGCCTGCAACCTCTCCCATGTAAGCGAGCAAAGCCGTCTGATTTTCGGCTACTGCCGCCATAGGCAGGATGGCAATGGCCAGAAAAGCGGTGAGTGGGTTAAAGATAGTAACAGCCAACCACATGTTGCGCAAAGTCTTGGGGAAAACACCCGGGGCTTGTTCCTCCACAAAGTTGGCCGAACTCTCAAAACCGGAGATCCCCAGCATGGCTGCCGCAAACCCAAAAAACAGCGCCTTCCATATATTTCCCTGCAAGGGCTGGCTGTAATTGAGAGCCAGCGTATCAAACCCATGGCCGAAAAGGTAGGTGAAACCGATCACCACCAAAAGTGTGAGCGTCGAGAGATGGGTGATAAAAATAATGATGGCTACAATGGAAGACTCGCCGATGCCCATGATGGTCAGGCCCATGAAAAGGGCCAGGAGGGCGATAGTGGCATATAAAATGGGAAGGCCTTCCCAAAGATGGTGCACGTAATGCATGGCTTCACTGGCAGAAATAACGGCAGTGGCCATGTAGGAAAGCAAGGTGAGGCATGCCGCCAGTGAGGCTGTGCTCTTACTGGTTGTATTGAGTAGCGCATTGTAGGCACCTCCGTTCAGGGGCAGTGCACCGACCACTTCGCCATAGATGCTGCGGAACAGAAACAGCACGCCGCCGACCATCAGCAGAGCCACCCAGGCGTACTGGCCGGCATAGATGATGGCCAGCGCAGATACATACAGGCAGGAGGAGGTTATATCGTTCCCACAGATGGCGGTGGCTGCCAGCTCTTTTAGTTTAGGCGGATGAGAGGATGAGCCGGAACGGGAAAGATCGTCTTGCATAAGTCATCGGGGAAGATGCTATGCAGTATACGAACTTGCGTTAAAAGGTGATTTAGAGCTTTTCGATTTCTGAAAAATAAAACAGAAGATACCAACCTCAGGCTTGCTTATACTCTTTGACCAACAGTGCAAGGCCAGCTACAGCGGCAAATTTCTGCCTGCCCCTTGTACACGGCGAAAAGCGAATAGGTAGAACCAAAAGTGTTACACACGCCGCCCAGCCCCGTTAGAGGAATAGCTAACCCAAGATTTTGCTGTCAAGCCAGCTGCTAAATTTTTTAGACAAACGTAAGATAATTCTATAGGCCGCTTTCGCCTTAAGGATGAATGCCTGTAAACAAGCACACTGGGTCAAATCTAAGCTGGTCAATTGTACAATCCTGTTGTAAGCGTGTAGTATGGAAGAGGAAGAGAGAAAAAATGCGAGGAGTGGAATCAGGCTGGGTATGATTCTTTTTGTAGGCACCATCCTAGTCATTGCGGCTATCATTCTCATTGATGTGTTAAGATAGATGTACAGGAGAAGAGCATCTGGCGCTCAGCGTGTGCAAGGAAGCAACTTTAAATTTTACTTCTAAGTGCTGTCTGTACCCAAATTATAGTTTTACTGAACACACAGAAGATTAAGCCAGGAGCCAGTCCAGTGCTGCTGCCTTACCTGTGAAGTTCTGATAGGCGACTAGAGGATTTGATTGGTGTACCTCTTCTGCAACCAGATTTGCTCTGCGCTCCTGTGCCGCGACAGGAGTTCCGATACGGGCTACCATTTGCAGTCTTGTCTTCATCAGTTCCTGACTAAACTGTAGCATAAGGTTCCGGTAGGCTTCGTCTTCAACTTCTACTACGGCCTTACTGGAATCTATCAGAATCTTCTTCACGTCATAGGAGATAACATGCTCCACAATGATGTCTAAGCAACGCTCCACTTCGCTGATGGAGTGAGCCTGAATATCTGGCAAGGCAACCGAAAGAATATCTGTAGCAGGATTATAATCTAGCGTGATGATGCTATTATGGTAGATAATCATGGCTGCTAAAGCTGGTCGGTTGAAGTATCATTTTGCAACCATGCCAAGGCTTCCGCCCTTCCTGAAAAGTTGCGAAGTAGGAAGGGGAGTGCTAATGCTTGTTGCACGTGTTGGATGTTTCCCTTTGCCTGTACCTCTACGGAAGGACTAAGGGACTGTGCCCGCGCCAGTTTCTGAACGCGCGTTTGTGCCAATGCGCTGGCTAAGTAAACAGATATTTCCCTGCTTTCTTCCGGTGTCACAGATACCACTGTTTTGGTAGAATCCAGCAGCACCTTCTTCACGTCATAGTTTCGAACCCTATCTGCCAAAATATCTATGGTATGCTTTATCTCCGGTAGCAGATAACCGTGCAGGTCAGTATACTCAATTACTACAATGTCGGTGGCAGGGTCATAGTCCAGCTTAACAATGCTGTTTTTAAAGAGAATCATTTGGCGTGAAGTTCAATTTTAGGAAAAGTGCGGAGATCTTTGCCTGAAGAGCAGTTGGTGGCGTGTTAAGTAGACAGATGAATTTTATGCCACCTGCTTTTCCAGCAACCAATTCATGGCGTCTGTCCTGTTGGAGAAGTTTCGGAACTCCATAGGCAGGTTTGCTTGCTGTCTTACTTCAGCCGACTTTGCTTCACGCTCCGAGTCTGTGGATTCAACCCGGGCAATTTTCTTCAGCCGCGTTCCCATCAAAGCCATACCAAAATTCATCGCAATTGCTTTGTACGCTTCGTCATCTTCGTCTATGTCGACAATGGAATTTGACGAATCCAGCAAAAGCTTCTTAATGTCGTAAATTCGGATGTTTGTGATGATGACGTCTAGACACATTTCTACTTCTGAGAGCCTAAAATGCGTTACGTCTGGCATGCTGGTTTCCAGAATATCCGTTGCTGGATTATAATCCAGCGTTATGATTTTGTCGTGTAAGACCACTTCTATGGGATTATCCGTTTACTACAAACCTACAACTTTTTATGCAATTAAGCTTCATGCCACTCCCAAGGCTTTGCTTGGTGTTAATATGCAACGTCACCTGTAAAGCAATAAACCCTTGCAAACTATTCGTCTACAAGGGTTTATCTTACTCTGAGGTAGCGGGAACAGGACTGCTAATAGTTATACTTGTTTTACAGTGATTGCACCTAATTTGCTTTACAGGACTAAAAATGATTGTTTTAGTTGAAAGCAAGTGCAATTAAATGAAAGGTGTTAAAACAATTTTGGTCACCTTTTGGTCACCTAATTTGGCTTTTTCAAAAAAATGGCAAATGATAGTTCCAACTGTATGTATCGGCCTATTTTTGCAACCATTTAAAACTTATTGAAATGAAAAAACCAAGTGTGACATTCTGGCTCAAAAAGACAGCAGGGAAAGAAAGCGACAAGCCAGTACTCATTATGTTGAACTTCTCTTACCACAGCCTGCGGTGTAGACTTTCGACAGGTCTTACTATTAAGCCATCTAATTGGCACAAAAAAAATTCTCTTCCGAAAACCAGCTTTGCAGACTACAGTAGTTATAAAAGTACGTTACGCGGTCTAGAAGAAGATATGCTGGAAATTTATGACGGTTACGCTGAAAGGGGTATTATTCCAGAGCCTGCTACCCTTAAAATAGAAATGCAGCAAAGGCAGGCGCAACATAAAGGGTCTCTAACGCATGAAGCTGACGTAAAAAGTATACACCACTTTTTCAACGAGTTTGTGGACGAAAAGTGTCTTGAAGTGAAAGAACTTACATTGAAAAAATATGCCACCTTGCAAAATGTACTACTTCAACAATTTGAAGAGTTGAATAAATGCACGCTGTCTTTTGACACCATGGACTTACTTTTTGAAAAGAAGTTTAAGTACATGCTACATAACCATAGGAACACGTGCAATAATGC
>NZ_JSYF01000348.1:2971-4185 GCF_054824225.1 Pontibacter sp. HJ8 | reverse complement strand
TAGGTATAGGTATAGGTATAGGTATAGCCGATCTGTCAGACACTCGCGGGAGCTGCGCACGCCGCGAGGTCACCACCTTTCTTGCAACGGCTTTGAAGTAAAACAAAAAGGCTGCCCTTGGGCAGCCTTTTTCTATAGCTTATACCTTGTGCAGGTATAGGAGAATCAAATTAAGCGTTGATCATGCCGGCGTTTTGCAGCACTTTTACCATGGTAGCGCCGATCTCAGCCGGAGAGTCTACCACGTGGATACCGCACTCACGCATGATCTTCATTTTGGCAGCAGCTGTATCGTCCGCACCACCCACGATAGCACCCGCGTGGCCCATACGGCGGCCGGCAGGAGCCGTCTGACCCGCGATGAAGCCAACTACTGGCTTTCTGTTGCCTGTCTCCAGGATGTATTGGGAAGCCATGGCCTCATAGTTACCACCGATCTCACCGATCATCACGATCGCGTCTGTCTCCGGGTCTTCCATCAGCAACTGTACAGCATCTTTGGTAGGCGTTCCGATGATCGGGTCACCACCGATACCAATGGCAGTAGAAACGCCCAAGCCGGCTTTCACGATCTGGTCAGCAGCTTCATAGGTCAGCGTACCGGATTTTGAAACGATGCCGATACGGCCTGGCTTGAACACAAAACCGGGCATGATACCAACTTTTGCTTCGCCTGGCGTGATAACACCCGGGCAGTTAGGGCCGATCAGGGTTACATCTTTACCTGTCAGGTAGTTTTTGGCCATCACCATGTCTTTCACCGGGATACCTTCTGTGATCGCTACGATCACCTTGATACCGGCGTCAGCAGCTTCCATGATTGCGTCAGCAGCAAAAGCAGGCGGAACGAAAATGATAGAAACGTTGGCTCCTGTTCTGTTGACAGCTTCTTCCACGGTGTTGAAAACCGGCAGGTCCAGGTGATTGTTGCCACCTTTACCTGGCGTAACACCACCCACTACGTTGGTGCCGTACTCGATCATCTGAGAGGCGTGGAAAGAACCTTCAGAGCCTGTGAAGCCCTGTACGATCACTTTCGAATCTTTATTTACTAAAACACTCATGTGTATCTTATTTTAGTTGATGTATGATGGTCTGACTATAAGGTAGTGCAAAAATAGGCTTTTTTGTGGCGCTTCCAAAAAATAGTTATACCTAATCAGGAGAGCAAAAGGCGGGCAAAGGAACGGGAGTGGTCATAGCTTCTGTTAGTT
>NZ_JSYF01000348.1:0-2961 GCF_054824225.1 Pontibacter sp. HJ8 | reverse complement strand
GGAGATACTCAGGAAGCGCAAAGAGGAGGTAGAGCAGCAGCACCAGGAGGTGGTAACCCAGCTGGAGAAAATTGCCGGCCTGACAGCCGCCGAAGCGCGTGAGCAGATGGTGGAAGCCCTGAAGAGCGAAGCCCAGTCGCATGCCTCTTCTTATGTGAAGGACATCGTGGCCCAGGCAAAGCTTACCGCGACAAAAGAAGCCAAGAAGATCGTAGTAGAAACCATTCAGCGCACGGCTGCCGAGCACGCCATCGAAAACTGCGTGTCCGTTTTCAACATCGAAAGCGACGACATCAAAGGCAAGATCATTGGACGTGAAGGCCGTAACATTCGGGCCCTCGAAGCCGCAACCGGTGTAGAGATCATCGTGGATGACACCCCGGAAGCGATCATCATCTCCGGATTTGACCCGGTACGCCGCGAGGTAGCACGCCTGTCCTTGCACCGCCTGGTAGCGGATGGACGTATTCACCCGGCCCGTATCGAGGAAGTGGTGACAAAGACCCGCAAAAACATTGACGAAGAGATCATCGAGATCGGGGAGCGTACTGCTATCGACTTAGGTATACACGGGCTTCACCCGGAACTGATCAAAATGGTTGGCCGTATGCGTTTCCGTTCGTCTTACGGACAGAACCTGCTGCAGCACTCCCGTGAAGTAGCCAACCTTTGCGCTACGATGGCAGCAGAGCTTGGCCTGAACGTGAAGCACGCCAAACGTGCCGGTCTGTTGCACGACATCGGCAAAGTAACGCCAGACGAGCCGGAATTGCCCCACGCGATCATCGGTATGGAGCTGGCCAAGAAATACAAGGAGCATCCGGATATCTGCAATGCCATCGGAGCGCACCACGATGAGATCGAGATGACCGCCATGATTTCTCCGCTGATCCAGGCCTGTGACGCCATTTCCGGTTCCAGACCAGGAGCACGTCGTGAGATCATGGAATCCTACATCAAGCGTCTGAAAGACCTGGAAGCTGCCGCCGTATCGTTTGACGGGGTGAACCAGTGTTATGCCATCCAGGCGGGCCGTGAGCTCCGCATCATGGTAGACGCCGACAACGTAACCGACGAAAAAGCAGCTCAGCTTTCTTTTGACATCTCCCAGAAGATCGAGAAAGAAATGCAGTACCCGGGCCAGATCAAGATCACCGTTATCCGGGAAATGAGGGCGATCAGCTACGCCAAGTAAGCTATACCTGAGGTATAAGTCATATAAATAAAAGCCGCCTGCTATACCTAGCAGGCGGCTTTTTTTATTATGTTTTCAGTCTGGCTATACCTGTCAGCTCATGAAAGCCTTCAGCATCCAGAGGGTTTTCTCGTTTTCGTTGATGTCTTCGCTGATCAGGCTCACGGTGCCTTCGTCGCCTCTTTCGGCAGCCAGGCTCAGGATCTCACGCTCCAGGCCGATCAAAAGAGAGAGGTTCTCGTGTGTAGCCGCAACCGTTTCTTTATCACCGCTCAGATTGGAGGCCTCTTGAATACTGGATACCCGCACATAATCCGAAAAGGTATGCAGCGGTTGCTGGCCGATCGTCAGGATACGCTCGGCCAGCGCGTCAATTTTGGTAAGTGCATTGTTGTAAAGTTCCTCGAACTTGGCATGCAGCTGGAAAAAGTGGATCCCTTTGATGTTCCAGTGAAAGCCGCGCAGATTCTGGTAATAGATGTGATAATTGGCCAGCAACTCATTGAGCTTATCCGCGATTTCTACCGAGTCCTGCTTCTCAAGTCCTATATTCGTTAGTTTTGCCATAGTCTTACTGTCTTTAGATATTTTGTACGTTGTGCTTTAGACAAAGATCGCCTGAATAACTTCATCGATCAAATTGACTTTATTGATACAATGATAGGTTAAATCTATAACTTGCGGCACCCGCAGCACGGCATATTCGGGCTGTTGGCGCGGAGCACTTAGTCCTTATTCAGAGATGACACTGGTACAATTGGAGTATTTGTTGGCAGTAGACACCCACCGGCATTTTGCCACGGCGGCGGAACACTGCTTTGTGACGCAGCCGACCCTGAGCATGCAGCTGCAGAAGCTGGAAGAAGAGCTGGGCGTGCAGCTTTTTGACCGGAGCCGAGTACCGGTACGACCAACGGAAATTGGCAAAGAGGTGATCGCCCAGGCGCGTACCGTGGTGGCAGAGGCCAGAAAGATCCGGGAGATCGTGCAGAACCAGAAACAGGAGCTGTCAGGAGAGCTGCGAATAGGCGTTATTCCTACGCTGGCGCCCTACCTGATCCCGCTCTTCATCACCCGCTTTATGGCGAAATACCCGGAGGTGCGGGTCGTGGTGCAGGAGCTGCTGACAGAGCAGATCGTTCAGAAGCTGAACCATGAACTGCTGGATGTGGGGCTGCTGGTGACGCCACTGGAAGATAAAAGTATCAAAGAGCTGCCACTGTTTTACGAAACCTTTGTCGCCTACATCAACCCCAATCACCCCCTGGCCAAAAACAAGACCATTGCCCCGGAACAGCTGGATACGGACGAACTGTGGATACTCAACGAAGGCCACTGCTTCCGGAGCCAGGTGCTCAACATCTGCAACCGGGCAGGAGGGGCTTATACCGCGGGTGCCGGCCACCTCGATTACAAGAGCGGCTCACTGGAAACCCTGAAACGAATTGTGGAAACACAGCGGGGGCTCACCCTGCTGCCTGAGCTTTCGGTGCTGGATATTCCCCCGCAAAAGGAGGGACTCGTACACCTGTTCCGGGAGCCACAGCCGCAACGGGAGGTGAGCCTGGTGGTGCACCGCAGTTTTCTTAAAAAGAAATTGGTCGAAGCGCTGCAACAGGAAATCACGGCTGCTATACCGGACGAGATCAGAAACCGGAAAAAGCAGCAGGTGGTGGAAGTTAGAGTTTAGAAGTTTGAAGTTAGAAAGGTGAGGCGCTTGTAAGGACAGGTCGCGGCCTGTCCGAATCGTGCACAGGTATAGGTAT
>NZ_JSYF01000034.1:0-6088 GCF_054824225.1 Pontibacter sp. HJ8 | reverse complement strand
TATAAACGGCAACACCCCTTGCCGTTGGGGAACGGAAGGGGTGCTGGTTTAAGGGGTTGGCGGCCACCTACTCTCCCGGGTGTGACCCCAGTACCATCGGCGCAGCCGGGCTTAACTTCTCTGTTCGGGATGGGAAGAGGTGAACACCGGCGCCATAGCCGCCATTATCTTTACCTGGTCTTTGGTCAGGCAGAATGGCTGTTAAAAGCTCTTTTGTATAAGTTGACTAGTTGGGAGAGAAAAAACAGGGAAAAAAGTGTCAAGGCGCGGGCCGGTTCTTAGCCGGTTAGCATTGCGGCTGGTGAGAACACACTCGGGCAATTAGTATGGCTCGGCTGTGCTATTTCTAGCTCTACACCTGCCACCTATCCACGTCATCGTCTCTGACGGCCCTTAAGGGAGATCTCATCTTGGGGTGGGTTTCGCACTTAGATGCTTTCAGCGCTTATCCCATCCGAGCGTAGCTACCCTGCGCTGCAGCTGGCGCCACAACAGGTCCACCAGAGGCTCGTCCAACCCGGTCCTCTCGTACTAAGGTCAGAACCCCTCAAATCTCCAACGCCCACAACAGATAGGGACCGAACTGTCTCACGACGTTCTGAACCCAGCTCGCGTGCCACTTTAATCGGCGAACAGCCGAACCCTTGGGACCTTCTCCAGCCCCAGGACGTGACGAGCCGACATCGAGGTGCCAAACCTCCCCGTCGATATGAGCTCTTGGGGGAGATCAGCCTGTTATCCCCAGAGTACCTTTTATCCTTTGAGCGATGGCCCTTCCATGCGGAACCACCGGATCACTATATCCGTCTTTCGACCCTGCTCGGCTTGTAGGCCTCACAGTCAAGCGCCCTTCTGCTATTGCGCTCTGCGTACGGTTACCAAGCGTACTGAGGGCACCTTTGAAAGCCTCCGTTATTGTTTTGGAGGCGACCACCCCAGTCAAACTACCCACCAAGCACGGTCCCCCACATTGTGAGGTTAGGCGCCAAGCAACTCAAGGGTGGTATTTCAAGGACGGATCCACGACGCCTGGCGACGCCGCTTCATCTCCTCCCACCTATCCTACACATGAGTTACCCAGCGTCAATGCTAAGCTATAGTAAAGGTTCATGGGGTCTTTCCGTCCCGTTGCGGGTACTCGGCATCTTCACCGAGACTACAATTTCACCGAGCTCACGGCTGAGACAGCGCCCAGATCGTTACACCATTCGTGCAGGTCGGAACTTACCCGACAAGGAATTTCGCTACCTTAGGACCGTTATAGTTACGGCCGCCGTTTACCGGGGCTTCGATTCAGAGCTTCGCCTTGCGGCTAACCCCCCCTCTTAACCTTCCGGCACCGGGCAGGTGTCAGGCCTTATACGTCATCTCTCGATTTAGCAAAGCCATGTGTTTTTGTTAAACAGTCGCCTGGGCCTTTTCACTGCGGCTTCTCTGGTTGCCCAGAGGAAGCGCCCCTTCTCCCGAAGTTACAGGGCCATTTTGCCGAGTTCCTTGGCCGTGATTCACTCGAGCACCTTAGGATTCTCTCCTCGACCACCTGTGTCGGTTTGCGGTACGGGCTGCTATGTATTTAAACGCTTAGCGGGTTTTCTTGGGAGCCGGATTAGGGACACTATCTCCGCGGCCGAAGCCTTGGAGTACTATCAGCTTTCAGCAAGTCGAGCGTACTTCACTACTCAACTTATACCTACGGCCTTCAACGCACTATTCCGTCAGTGCGCGGTCCTTTCACTTCTCCGTCACCGCATCGCTATACATAGCCGGTACTGGAATATTAACCAGTTGTCCATCGGCCTGCGCTTTCGCCTCGGCCTTAGGTCCCGACTAACCCTGATCCGATTAGCGTTGATCAGGAAACCTGGGTCTTTCGGTGTGCGGGTTTCTCGCCCGCATTATCGTTACTTATGCCTACATTTGCTTTTCCCTGCGCTCCAACGCCCCTGACAGGACGCCTTCGCCGCAGCAGGGAATGCTCCCCTACCACAGTAGTTAGACTACTATCCGCAGCTTCGGTATTATGCTTGATGCCCGATTATTATCGATGCCCTGTCGCTCGACCAGTGAGCTGTTACGCACTCTTTAAATGAGTGGCTGCTTCCAAGCCAACATCCTGGCTGTCTCTGCAACTGGACCCCCTTTGTTCAACTTAGCATAAATTTTGGGACCTTAGCTGGCGGTCTGGGTTCTTTCCCTCTCGGCGCAGGACCTTAGCACCCTGCGCCTCACTGCCGTGTATATCTAGTGGCATTCGGAGTTCGTCAGGATTCGGTAGGATGTGACTCCCCCTAGTCCTATCGGTAGCTCTACCTCCACAAGACTCACCACGACGCTGCCCCTAAAGGCATTTCGGGGAGTACGAGCTATTTCTCAGTTTGATTGGCCTTTCACCCCTACCCACAACTCATCCAAATACTTTTCAACGTAAACTGGTTCGGACCTCCAGTTGGTTTTACCCAACCTTCATCCTGGTCATGGGTAGATCACAAAGTTTCGCGTCTACCCCCTCTGACTCTGCGCCCTATTCAGACTCGCTTTCGCTGCGGCTCCGATCCTTGAGAATCTTAACCTTGCCAGAGAGGAGTAACTCGTAGGCTCATTATGCAAAAGGCACGCCGTCACCCCACAAAAGGGCTCCGACCGCTTGTAGGCGTATGGTTTCAGGGTCTATTTCACCCCCTTATTCAGGGTACTTTTCACCTTTCCCTCACGGTACTGGTTCACTATCGGTCTCTCAGGAGTATTTAGCCTTAGCGGATGGTGCCGCTGGATTCAGGCGGGATTTCTCCGGTCCCGCCCTACTCAGGATCCCACTAGGGCCAGAAAGCTTACGTGCACAGGACTTTCACCTTCTCCGGTGTGCCTTCCCAGGCACTTGCACTTCACTTGCTGGTCCCACGGCGTGGTCCTACAACCCCGCCCCTGCCGTAACAGGAACGGTTTGGGCTCTTCCGCGTTCGCTCGCCACTACTTGCGGAATCATTGTTATTTTCTCTTCCTCCGGGTACTTAGATGTTTCAGTTCTCCGGGTTCGCTTCCTTTCGGATGGTATATCTTCAATATACCGGGTTGCCCCATTCGGATACCTGCGGATCGACCGGTATGTGCCCGTCCCCGCAGCTTTTCGCAGCTTGTCGCGTCCTTCATCGCCTCTGAGAGCCTAGGCATTCCCCATACGCCCTTCTTTGCGTTCTCGCCGGTGGTATTACTACCCCCGGCCCGCTCGCTTGACCGGTGTTCCGAAGAACACCGTCTTACAATTCTTTATTTTCTCTCTCCCATCATGTCAAAGAACTTTCTCTTATAGACTTTAGACGATAGACATTAGACGTTAGACGTCCGTATGCTGTCTTCTATTGCTTTAAGGTAGTAGTAGGGGCCTGTTGCCGCTACTTGGTATTGTTGTGTTAAGCTTGGTGGAGAATAACGGAGTCGAACCGTTGACCTCCTGCGTGCAAAGCAGGCGCTCTAGCCAGCTGAGCTAATCCCCCTTGTGTAATCTAAGGCAAGTGGTGGGCCTGCGTGGACTCGAACCACGGACCTCTACATTATCAGTGTAGCGCTCTAACCACCTGAGCTACAAGCCCCCGTGGCTTGTGAGCCGGGGAACGCGCCGCGTGTGCCGCACCTCGCTTTTTCAGTATATCATAAAAGTTAAGTTTGAGAAGGAAAGTGAGACAGAAAAAACAAGACGACAATAAGTGCGTCCGCGCCGGGTTTTACGGCGCTGCGTCGTAAAAGTCCAAGGCCGGGATCAGCCCTAGAAAGGAGGTGATCCAGCCGCACCTTCCGGTACGGCTACCTTGTTACGACTTAGCCCCAGTTACCAGTTTTACCCTAGACGGCTCCTGTAACGGTCACCGGCTTCAGGTCTCCCTGACTTCCATGGCTTGACGGGCGGTGTGTACAAGGCCCGGGAACGTATTCACCGCGTCGTTGCTGATACGCGATTACTAGCGATTCCGGCTTCACGAAGTCGAGTTGCAGACTTCGATCCGAACTGAGACCGGCTTTTTGAGATTGGCGCACCATCACTGGTTGGCAACCCTCTGTACCGGCCATTGTAGCACGTGTGTAGCCCTAGGCGTAAGGGCCATGATGACTTGACGTCGTCCCCGCCTTCCTCACTCCTTGCGGAGGCAGTCTCTTTAGAGTCCCCACCTTGACGTGCTGGCAACTAAAGATAGGGGTTGCGCTCGTTGCGGGACTTAACCCAACACCTCACGGCACGAGCTGACGACAGCCATGCAGCACCTTGCTTTGTGTCCCGAAGGAAGGAAGCATCTCTGCTTCTGTCACGCGCATTCTAGCCTAGGTAAGGTTCCTCGCGTATCATCGAATTAAACCACATGCTCCACCGCTTGTGCGGGCCCCCGTCAATTCCTTTGAGTTTCACCCTTGCGGGCGTACTCCCCAGGTGGAGTACTTAACGCTTTCGCTTGGACGCTGGCTGTGTATCGCCAACATCGAGTACTCATCGTTTACGGCGTGGACTACCAGGGTATCTAATCCTGTTCGCTCCCCACGCTTTCGTGCCTCAGCGTCAGTTTCGGCCTAGCGAGCTGCCTACGCAATCGGGGTTCTTGGTGGTATCTATGCATTTCACCGCTACACCACCAGTTCCGCCCGCCTCGACCGAACTCAAGCCCGCCAGTATCAATGGCAGTTCCAGGGTTGAGCCCTGGGATTTCACCACTGACTTAACGGGCCGCCTACGCACCCTTTAAACCCAATAAATCCGGACAACGCTTGCACCCTCCGTATTACCGCGGCTGCTGGCACGGAGTTAGCCGGTGCTTATTCATCAGGTACCGTCAGTTACTCCCGCAGGAGCGTTTTCTTCCCTGATAAAAGCAGTTTACAACCCAGAAGGCCTTCTTCCTGCACGCGGCATGGCTGGGTCAGCCTCTCGGCCATTGCCCAATATTCCCTACTGCTGCCTCCCGTAGGAGTCTGGTCCGTGTCTCAGTACCAGTGTGGGGGACCATCCTCTCAGAACCCCTAGCCATCGTCGCCTTGGTAGGCCATTACCCTACCAACTAGCTAATGGCACGCATGCCCATCTTCCACCGCCTCAGCTTTGACTGTCTTCGGATGCCCTCAAACAGTGTCATGCGGTATTAATCCGGATTTCTCCGGGCTATCCCCCAGTGGAAGGTAGGTTGCATACGCGTTACGCACCCGTGCGCCACTAACCAAGTTCCCGAAAGAACAAGGCTCGTTCGACTTGCATGTATTAGGCCTGCCGCTAGCGTTCATCCTGAGCCAGGATCAAACTCTCCATTGTAGTGTGTACTTTTCAGATTCTATTACTAGAACCAATGTGTCTGTCCGATCCCGGCCTTTTCCTTTTACTCTATTTCCTAGAATTGACGCGGCGCCGGGGATTGCTCCCCGCCCCGCGCGGATTTACCTATTCGTCTTTTTATTTTTCTATCTCACAATCTCTCAAAGAACTTCCGCAAAGAACTACTTCCTTTGCCTAGTGCCCTCCTCGTTTGAAGGGCAGACCCGCAGGTCATATTACTCAATCACTCGTTGTTTTCTCGTTTCCGCTGGCGAGCTGCTCTCGTTTGCGGAGTGCAAAGGTAAGAAGTTTTTCTTTCTCTGCAAGCACTCGCTCAAAACTTTTTTTTCTTTTTTCTTCGGCCCGTTCAGCCGAGAAGCCTTTTTGCTTCCTTGCGAAGCGGAGTGCAAAGGTAGCAAACTTTCCTTTTCTTTTGCAAGACCCCAAGGCAAGTTTTTTTTCTTTTTTTCTTCGATCAGCTGCTGTTACCAGCCTGCCTTCCGGCTCCCTGCCTGCTGTAGGGGCTGCAAAGGTAAGCAACCTTTTCGAACCTGCAAGCGTTGGGCGAAAAAAATTTCAAGCTTTTTCTCTTTCAAAACACGGGCTGCCGCTTTCAGCTGCCCAAGCCCCCTGCCGGAGCTTCTTTTCATTTCCCCGCCTGTTGTAGTTGGGAGTGCAAAGGTAGTGAAAGCGTTGCATTCCGCAAGCCCTCCCCCGCCACTTGGCCCGGGAGAAAGCAGCGGTTTCCCCTAACCGGCTGATCCGATGGGAGAATAGTTTCCAAAATAGTTTCGGGTTTTT
>NZ_JSYF01000347.1:0-5222 GCF_054824225.1 Pontibacter sp. HJ8 | reverse complement strand
TTTTTACACTGGAGGTGCTGCCGCCGCTGAAAGGCGAAAACGTACGCACCCTCTTCAACCACATCGACCCGCTGATGGAGTTCAAGCCTCCGTTTATTGATGTGACGTATCACCGCGAAGAATATGTGTACAAGCAGCGCGAAAACGGGTTGCTGGAGAAGCGCAGCACCCGCAAGCGTCCCGGAACGGTTGGTATTTGCGCGGCTATCCAAAACCATTACAAAGTAGATACCGTGCCGCACCTGATCTGCGGGGGCTTCAGCAAGGAAGAAACCGAGAATGCCCTCATCGACCTGCAGTTTCTGGGGATAGACAACGTGCTGGTGCTGCGCGGCGATTGCGTGAAGAGCGAGTCACGCTTTGTGGCAGAGCCAGGCGGACACAACTATGCTTCTGAACTAATAGAGCAGGTGGTGAACATGAACAAGGGCGTATACCTGGACGAAGAACTGGCTTCACACAACGGTACGGACTTTTGCATCGGTGTGGCCGGCTATCCCGAGAAACACTTCGAAGCGCCCAACCTGAAATCGGACCTGCGCTGGCTAAAGAAGAAGATCGAGCTGGGAGCTGAGTACATCGTGACGCAGATGTTCTTTGATAACCAGAAGTACTTCAACTTTGTGAACCAATGCCGCGCGGAAGGGATAACCGTACCCATCATTCCGGGCCTGAAGCCTCTCACGACCAAGTCACAGCTAACGCTTCTGCCAAGCCTCTTCCATATTGAAATACCCTGTGATCTGGCCGACGCCTTGGAAGGCTGCGCCGATAACAAAGCCGCGGCGCAGGTAGGTGTGGAGTGGGCGATACAGCAGTCGAAGGAGCTGATGGAATTTGGTGTACCCTGCCTGCACTACTACTCCATGGGCAAATCAGAATCTGTGCGAAAAGTAGCCGAAGCGCTGTTTTAAGGTATAGGAGCCTACGCGGCGTCTTCAGACCCGTGCTTGTCTAAACCAGTAGCCCTAGCTATACCTTACAACTTTGGATAAACAGGCGACAAGGTATACAGCACCGGCTTGCTCGGGCTGGCATCCAGCTGCAGGCTGGCAATCTGCAGGTTGAGCAGGTATAGCCCGTCGCTTACATGAGCCGGTACGTAAATGAGCTCGGTGATGGTGGCGCCGCAGCGGGTGGCCTTCGGGTACTGCCAGAAAGCGTGATGACAGAGCAGCTTGCCTTCGTCCAGTTCGCGGTCTACGGAAGGCAGGTCCAGCAGTAGGTGCGCTATACCTTGCTCTGCTAAATATTGGCCGATCGTATGCTCCAGGTAGGGCGGATTGGTGCCGGAGTAGTGGCGGGTCAGTTTGTCGTCGGTGTTGGGCAGGGTGCGCAGGATCACAGCTTCGGGCCGGATGCCCTGCAGTTGCTTCTTTACATCCTCCAGCAGAACTACTTTATCTCCATTCTCCTGCTTCTGCGGCGTCACAGTGATCAGCTGCGCGACAAACAGGAAGCGCTTCAGGCAGTTGTGGATGGTGGCATTTTCATCGGCGGAGATGTGGCCGTAACATTCGGTGTGGGTGCCGTTGCCGTGTGGCGTGAGGTGCACGCGCTTGTAGTTGGTGCTGCCGCCCTGGGCTACGCTGCCTACAAAATCCCCTACCCGGATCACATCAAAGGTCGCCGGCTCTGCCCAGAAACATTCGGGCTGCGGTTGCCCCTCATGCAGCGGCATCGAAATATCGAGTGGCTCAAGCGGGTTGAAGGTATAGGTTTGGCTGTGGTAGGTGACAGAGGCGGTCATAGGCGTGTGTACTTTTAGCAAGTATAACAGAAAAAACAGACATCCTGCGCCACAGGAGGTATAAAATACAGCTGCTACTGCTCCTATACCTCTTCCGCCAGCAGGTCCATCGTGATCTGGTCGGAGAGTAGCTTTCCTTTATCCGTCAGGTATAGCACATCGGCTTCTATACGGGCCAGCTCTTTTTCCTGTAGTTCCTGCAGGTACGCCCGGTGATCACTCCCCAGGTCATACCTGAATTCCTGGCGAAGCTTCTTCAGATCGCAGCCCCAGATCGTGCGGAGGGTGGTGAGGAGGTAATCGTTGGCTTGGTCGGCAAGCGTCAGTTCTTCCAGCTCGAAAGGCACTGCATTTTGCTTCAGCGCGTCGATGTATTTTTTGTTATGCGACACGTTGTACTGCCGGGAGTGGCCGTTGAAGGAATGGGCGCTCGGTCCTATGCCCAGGTAATGCACGCCGCGCCAGTAATTGCTGTTGTGCTTCGACTCATACCCCGGCCGGCTGAAGTTGGAGATCTCATACTGCCCATACCCGTGCTGCTTCATCTGCTCGAGCAGGATTTCGAACTGCTGCGCCGTAAACTCATCTTCCGAGGGCTTAAAAGAGCCCTTCTTACTCCAGCGCCCAAGCGCAGTGTCAGGCTCAATGGTGAGGGCGTAGCAGGAAACGTGCTGCACGTTCAAAGAGAACAAAAGCTCTAGGTCGCGGTGCCAGATCGTATGATCCGGAGCCGGTATACCGTAAATCAGGTCTACGGTGATGTTATCGAAGCCGGCTGCCTGTGCATCGAGTACGCATTGAACGCTCTCAGTAGCGGTATGGGCGCGGTTCATCAGGCGCAGATGCGGCTCATGGAAAGACTGCAGCCCGATACTCAACCGGTTTATACCTGCGCCTTTCAGTTCCTGCAGCTTCTCCGGCGACAGATCATCCGGGTTGGCCTCCAGCGTAATTTCAGCATCATCCGAAACTATAAACAGCTCCCGTACTGTTGCCAGAATCGATTGCAGTTCTTCCTGGTTCAGCAATGAAGGCGTGCCGCCGCCGAAGTAAATTGTATGCACCGGCTGGCCCTGCAGGTAGTCGCGTCGCAGCTTCAGTTCCTGGCTGATGGTCTGCACCATGTCCCCCTTCAGTACCATGGAGGTGCTGAAGTGAAAGTCGCAGTAATGGCAAGCCTGCTTGCAGAAAGGTATATGGATGTATATGCCGGACAAGATTTTAATTGTTAAATTGTTGATGGCTAAATTGTTGTTTAGCTTGGGCAATATGTGAAAGTAGCATGTGATAATCTGTTAAGGCGGTCTTACCTTTGCAAACACGCCTTGCGGTATAAACTCCTCTCTTTAAGAGAAACAATTTAGCCCTTAAACAATTCAACCATCCAGAATACAAATGTACAAAATCGCTGCCTTAGTCTGGTGCTTACTTGTGTGGCTGCCCCTGGTGCAGGCGCAGGAGAAGCCGCAGGTACAGGTGCCGCCACCGGTGGTATTGCAGGCAAAGGCAGCGCTGAAAGTACACGCCGCGGGACCGGACCGGCAGGTGCTGCGTCAATACAACTATCGGACCCAGCTCCCTGATACTGTAGAGGCCCAAAAAGAAGTGCGGGCGCTGGTGCAGCGGCTGCACCAGGATGCCTACCTGCTTGCCTCCGCCGACAGTTCCTACAAGCGGGGCGATACGCTCCACGTGAAACTGCACATCGGCAATCGCTTCGACTGGGCCGAGCTGCGCAATGGCAACCTGAGCGAAGGTATACTGGTCGAGTCGGGCTTCCGGGAGAAATTCTACCGCAACACACCTTTTAACCCGGCAGAGTATGTCAGGCTGCAGCAGCGCATCCTGGACTATGCAGAGCGCAGTGGCTACCCTTTCGCCTCTGTCTGGCTGGACTCCATCAAAATTGAAAACAATAAAATAGCGGCTGCCCTGATGGTAGAGAAAGCCTTCGTGGTGACCTACGACTCGGTGCAGGTGATGGGCGGCAGCAAAACGCAGGCAAAATTCCTGATGCGCTACCTGCAGCTATACCCCGGGCAGCCGTACAACCAGGACCAGGTGCTGGCCTCGCAGCGTATGCTCACGGCACTCCCCTACATCAAGGTGACACGTCCGCCGCAGGTGCAGTTCGCCCGTGACAAGGCCCGGGTGATCTATTTCCTGGAAGACCGGCAGGCCAACCAGCTGGACGGGGTTGTAGGCTTCCTGCCCGACCCCAGCCGCAGCGGCAATAAGCTGCTGATCACCGGTGAGGCCAATATGAACATCCGCAACATACGAGGCAGCGGGAAGCAACTGGGGCTGCAGTGGCGGCGCGTGAACCGTGGCTCCGTCATCCTTAACGGCGAATACCTGCACCCCAATATCTTCGGGACGCCCTTTGAGCTGGGTACGCGCTTTAATCTGCTGAAGCAGGATTCCTCCTTTATCACGGTGCAGCCGCGCCTGCAGCTGGCCTATAACACGATTCGCTATGGGCGGTTCAGTGTGTTCACTGAGTGGCGCAATTCCCGCATACTTTCTACAGCCAACCCGCAAAGCCTGAAAGCGCTGGACCTGGCAGATGCCCGCACCAATACCTATGGTCTCAACTACCTCTGGAACAACCTCGATGACTTTTATTTCCCGAGAAAAGGCCGGCTGGCAGAGTTGCAGCTGGCCGCCGGGCGGAAACGCCTGTTGCGCAATCCAAGCCTAGAGAAGGAGTTTTACGATACGCTGGAGCTGAATACGACGCAGCTGAGCCTGGCCCTGCGGCTGGAAAACTTCTTCCGGGTAGGAAAGAACAGTGCTTTGCTGGCAAGAGTGCGGGGAGAGGCTTTGCTCAACGACCAGATCCTCCTCAACGACATGTACCGGCTGGGAGGCCTTGCTTCGCTCCGGGGCTTTGACGATTTCTTTTACTATGCCTCTACCTATGGCGTCGGCACGCTGGAATATCGCCTCTTCACGGCCGAGGATTCGTACGTACTGCTCTTTTATGATCAGGGCTACTACCGCAGTGACCTGGAGGCGTCACAGGCTGAGGGAATGCCTTTGGGTGTGGGAGGTGGCATCAGTTTCAGTACAGGAGCAGGTATATTTCAGCTGGTATACTCAGTGGGGCACTCGGAGCAGCAGCCTATGTCCCTGAAATACTCCAAGATACACTTCGGGGTCACGAGTAAATTTTAAAAAAAGTAACTTTTTTTGCTGTTTTTGGTAAGTATAGCTTGCATGGTAAGTATGTTTATACTACTTTTGTAACACAATAACAGTGCGGGATGGAGCAGTTGGTAGCTCGTTGGGCTCATAACCCAAAGGTCACAGGTTCGAGTCCTGTTCCCGCTACCTAGAATTAAGATAAAGGCTTGTAGGTGAACAACTTACGAGCCTTTATTGCTTTACGGGTGACCAAATAGGTGACCAAATTCCTTTTCCAACTGTAGTATGGTGCATTCAAGTTACGCAATCAGGGCGTAATCTAAAA
>NZ_JSYF01000346.1:0-1867 GCF_054824225.1 Pontibacter sp. HJ8 | reverse complement strand
GATCGTCATCGCTCTGCCTGTAAAGGTTTCAAAGAAGGTAAAGAACATTATAGCAGCAGCTGATTATCATGGAGTACGCGTGAAATATATACCTGATTACCAAGGTCTGTTAGGTAGCAATTATAAGATGACGCGTTACGGGCATATAGATGCGGTTAATGTTCGCCAGTTACCTTTAGATGAAACCTATGCCTTCTTCCTGAAGAACAGTTTTGATATTATCTTCTCTGCATTTGTGCTGTTGGCCCTTTTCCCGTTGTTTCTTGTGCTTGCTGTTCTGATCAAGCTGGATTCTCCTGGCGCTGTTTTCTATTGCCCGGTGAGAATAGGAAAGGGAGGAAGGCCATTCAAAGTATTCAAGTTCAGAAGCATGCAGGAAAATGATGCGCATGCTGGAGGTACGCTATCGACGCAAAAAGATGATCCGCGGATTACAAAATTTGGTAGAATACTAAGGAAGTATAGCCTGGATGAATTACCGCAGTTCCTTAATGTGATGTTAGGAGACATGAGCGTGGTTGGCCCCCGCCCTCACAGAAGTTATCTTAATCAGCAGCTCCAGGAAAGTGTCGATAAGTATATGATCAGGCATTATTTCAAACCAGGAATTACAGGATGGGCTCAGGTTAATGGCTGGAGAGGGCCAACCGAAACAGATGAGCAGAGAAAACAAAGAACGATTCATGATATCTGGTATATGGAAAAGTGGTCATTGTGGCTGGATATTAAAATTATTTACATGACCATCTTTAGTAAAAAAGCTCATAAGAGCGCCTTCTGAAATTGAGCTGAATCCTGCTTAAACAGAGGGAGGAATAATACGTTGGTAATTATGGGGAAGGTATCTATTGTACCTCTGGTTTGTACCAGCCTGATCTGGATGCTAGCTACTTATTTCGCTTGCGAAATAGCAGTTGCATTCAAAATGGAAAATCATCCGACGAAGGTTGAGCTTGTTCTGAATAAATACAACATAAATTTTCCGCTCACTTTCTGGGATGATGGAAATGCAAAACCATTGAAGGGCAACATACTATTTACAGAAACCTTTGACGGAAATGACCCGCTTGCGACAGCAGTTAGCTTACAGACTGGCACGGAGCACGGCTTTAAAATAGTGCCTGATCCTGTCTACAGGAGGGCTAAATCCGGGCGCTTTGAATTAAGAGCAACCGATCCGATGGTGCATCGGGGTAAAAGATCAGAGTTGTTTGTAACAAATAGAACGACGCATAATGAAAGGTGGTACAGCTTTGCAGCCTTTTTCCCGGCAAATAGCTACACCACTGATACTTCCAATGAATTAATCAGTCAATGGCATCAGAATGGGAGTCCGCCCATCTCGTTGCGAATTGTTAACGACAGATTTTACCTGCGGGTACTTCACAACTCCAAAGATACTAGTTGGAAAGTGCTTGATCTGGCACCGGTAACTAAAGATACCTGGCATGAATTCATTTTTCATATAGTTCATTCAGCCGGAAACGACGCACTGATCGAAGTATGGCACAATGGCCAGAAGCTGGTCCATTATACAGGTAGAAACAATATCGAAAGCGAAAAAATGCCCTATTGGAAAATTGGGATTTATAAAGCAAAGTGGAATAACAGCAGAACCGACTCAGACCTTAGGGTAGTATATTTTGATGACATCAGTGTTGGAAACGAGCATGCTTCATTTGCTGAAATGACGTCTACTTTTAAGAAGCAGCGTAAGGGCACTGGTTTTGGTGCAGCAAGTTATCCAAACTGATAGGATTTGCCTATCTGGAGCATGAAAGTAGGTATAAGAGCAGCGATATGAACTGGAAAAACGAAGAGTTAGACCGCATACAGGTATTACTTGTGATTTTGCAGAAGAAGGTGA
>NZ_JSYF01000345.1:0-9964 GCF_054824225.1 Pontibacter sp. HJ8 | reverse complement strand
CGGAGCAGTAGTAGGTATACCTGCTATAGTACCTCCAAGTCCACATCGCCGCCTACCGGGAAGCCAACACAGGTCAGGGTGAGGCCTTTTGCAATGTCCTTGTCCGTCAGCACCTCGTTGTACGACATCCATACCTGTCCCTGCAGCACCCGGGCAATACAGCTGCCACACTTGCCTGTCTCGCAGCTGTAGGGGAGGGCTATACCTGCCTGCCGTGCGCTCTGCAGGATGGTGAGCGGGTATCTGGAGCGAAGAGTATACTGCATGCCTTTCAGGTGTAGCGTCACCGTGCGGGCGGTTGTATCAGGCGGAACAAGTTTGGCTGGCTTCCGGATATCGGTGTTGAAAATCTCTTTCCGGATGTTGCCTTCCGGTATACCCATTTGCCGAAGCGCAAAGGACATGAGGCGCATGTAGTTGTCGGGTCCGCAGAGGTAGAACAGCTGCTGTGGATGAGGCGCCCGTGATAGCGTCTTCAGGAAGCTGTGGAGCAGGTCCTTGTGCAGGCGCGCCCGGCTCAGGTCGGGGGAGTTGCTGTACAGGAACTCGATGTGCAGCCGGTCTGGGAAATCCCGGGCAAGTTGCTGCAATGGCTCCCGAAACATGGCCTTTTCGGGGAAACTGTTGCTGTAGAGCAGTACCGCATTCCAGTCCGGGTGAGTGTGAAGGAGCGTTTTGAGTAAGGAGTAGATGGGCGTAATGCCGCTTCCGGCTGCCAGAAAAAAGAACTGTTTGTAGTCAGAGGTGTCTTCGGGCAAGGTAAACAGTCCGGCCGTTCCTGTGGCCGTGACCGTGTCGCCCACCCGTGCGTTGTCCACCAGCAGGCGGGAGAACAAACCGTTCTCGATGCGTTTCACGCCAATCGTGAGCGGCTCATTGAGTACGGGAGAGGAGGTGATGGAATACGACCGGCGCACTTCTCCATGCAGGCCATGGTGGACCAGCGTCAGGTACTGGCCCGCCCTATAGGTCAATGCTTCACCTCCCGATAAGGTGAAGATCTTTACGCCCGGTACTTCTTCCCGGATATGGCTGATAGTAAGGGTATGGTAATCAGCTGTTGCTTCTGATGGCAGTTTTGTCATAATAGGATTTTATTTTCTTGCCCCGAATCTCTTTCTATACGCCAGGTATAGCCGTAAGAGATTCCGGTATGCTGTAAAAATAAGCTATCCGTACCAGCTCATTCCCAAAACCTGCTTATATTTAAGTCCTAGACCAGACCTCGATTATGCCGAAGATAACCCCTAAAACCACGCCTATTTACCAAACCTCGGTTTTTACTTTTGAAGACCTCAACGACCTGGAGCTGTACTTCGAGCAGCCGGGGCAACAGTACATGTACACCCGCTACGGCAATCCTAACTCCGATGAGCTGGCCGAAGAGGTAAACAAGTTGGAAGGTGGGGCTGGTGCGGTGGTCACCTCATCAGGTATGTCGGCTATACTGACGGCGGTGCTGACCTACTGCCAGTCGGGCGACCACGTGCTGTGCGCAGAGGAAATTTACGGCGGCTCGGCAGCCCTGCTCTCGCAGGAATTGACCCGCATGGGGATTGAAGTGACATACGTGCCGAGCGATGAACTGTATACCTTGGGCAATCATGTAAGAGATAACACAAAGCTACTATTGGCAGAGACCATGAGCAACCCGCTGCTGCAGGTGCTGGACCTGCAGCGACTGGCAGCCGAAACAAAGCGGGCAGGTATAAAGCTGGTCATTGACAATACCTTTGCATCGCCAGTAGTGACCAAACCTCTAGCCTTAGGTGCAGATATGGTGATCCACAGTGTGACCAAGTACCTCTCGGGCCACAGTGATGTGACAGCCGGGGTAGTCGTAGCCGGCACCACAGAAACCAGCGACAGGAGTAAGCAGATCATGCGCGTATATGGCCTGAACCTGAGTCCTTTTGAGAGCTGGCTGGCTGCCCGTGGCCTCAAAACACTGAAGCTGCGCATGCGGCAGCACTGCAACAACGCCCTGGCCATAGCCGGATTTCTGGAGCAGCACCCGAAGGTGAGCCAGGTATGGTACCCGGGGCTGGAGCAGCACCCGCAGCACCAGGTTGCAAAGGAGCAGGGCAATGGTATGTTTGGAGGTATGCTTTCGTTCAGGCTGAAGGACGATGAACCCGAAACAGTGAATGCTTTCATGCAGGCGCTGCAGCACATTCCGTTTGCCCCATCCCTGGCAGGCGTGAGTACGTCTGTTTCGCACCCGCTGCGCACCTCGCACCGCAGCCTGAGCCCGGAGCAGCAACAGAAACTGGGTATCACGTTGGGCGTAATCCGCTTGTCGGTAGGTATAGAAGAAATGGAAGAGTTGCTGGCAGACCTGGGTCAGGCGCTCGACAAGGTATAGCTATACCTATACCTTAGGCCTGCACCAATTCCCGCTTCAGTACCTGCACTACTTTATCCAGGTCCTCTTCGCTGAGGTTACTGCCCGAAGGGAGACACAGGCCGCGGGAGAAAAGCCTTTCGCTGAGACCGTCGCCAAAATACAGGCTGCCCGCAAACAGGGGCTGCAGGTGCAGCGGCTTCCAGAGCAGGCTGCTTTCAATGTTATGTTCTTCCAGCGTTTGCCTGATTTCCTCGGGCGTTTTGCCTGATTCCGGGTCGAGCAGCACGGGGGTGAGCCAGCGGTTGGAGTAGCTGTTCTTGGGCTCTGTCACAAACTCGGGTCCCAGGTCCTGTAGTTGACTTTTGTAGAATCCGAAAACTTCCCGGCGCTGTTTGAGGCGCGTTTCCAGCACCTCGATCTGACCACGCCCTATACCTGCGCTGATGTTGCTCAGGCGGTAGTTGTAGCCCATCTGCGAATGCTGGTAATACGGGGCAGGATCTTTGGCCTGGTCTGCCAGGAAAAGCGCACGCTCCGCCATTTGCGCGTCTTCTGTGATGAGAGCACCGCCCCCGGAAGTGGTGATGATCTTGTTGCCGCTGAACGAAAAGGTGCCCATCTTACCGAAGGTACCCACCTGATGCCCGCCGTAGCGTGACCCAAGTGCGTGTGCGGCATCTTCCACAACAGGTATGGCGTATTTCTCCGCTACTCGCAGCAGCTCTTTCATATTGGCAGGCATGCCGTACAGGTGTACCACCAGTATACAGGCGGGTTTTTTGCCTGCCTGCAGCCTGGCGTCAATTGCCTGCTCCAGGGTGGCGGGGCACATGTTCCACGTTTCGCGTTCGCTGTCCACAAACACGGGTGTTGCCCCCATATACAGGATCGGGTTGGCTGTCGCTACCGTTGTGAAGGTAGAACACAGCACTTCATCGCCTGGCTGTATGTTTAGCAGGCGCAACGCCATGTGAATAGCGGCTGTACCTGAGTTCAGGGCGACAGCATGGCGCGCATTGGTATGCTGGCAGATGTCATGCTCAAACCCGGGCAGGTTGGGCCCGACGGTCGCCACCCAATTATCCTCCAGCGCTTTCTGTACATAGTTTTTTTCATGACCTCCCATGTGCGGAGCAGACATGAAAATTCTCCCGGGCCTATAATTCATGCGTCACCGTGATTTGCGCAGGCATACCTAGCCGTGCTGTTTTAAGAATTGATTTTGTAATGTGTCAGCGCCTGTGTTTTAGCAGCTGCCCCTGTGGTAGTAAGCAGCCTGGAACTTGCCTCTGTATCAGAACGCTTTTACCGGATGTTGTATTTTGTACAGGCCGCCAGAGAAGCTTCAGGTTCTGTCACGGCATCAGGCTTTACCATTAAAATATACCTATACATACTTATTCGGCCTGTGATTGGTTGTAGCTATTGCCGGTAACTTTAGGAAGTAATTTGAGATTCTGAACACCTGCGCTACCTAAGGCCTGACCACCTGCCGGTTGCTATGCCAACCTGTTTTAGCGCAGCGCGTATTCCTGCCTTTGTTGGACGATACAGCAGGAGGCAATGAAAGCTTACAACGGGTTTAACCCGGCAACTGCAGGAGCTGGCAGATGATTCAGATTGGTTTTTATTACCTTGCAGCACCAAACCTATACCTATGCTCGACTTTCCTAACGCAAAAATAAACCTGGGCTTACGGGTCACCGAAAAGCGCCCGGACGGATTCCATAACCTGGAGTCGTGTTTTTATCCGGTGCAGTGGTGCGATGCTTTAGAAATTCTGCCGGCGGAGGAGGAAAAGTTCACCATGAGCGGACTGCCCGTTCCCGGCAACCCGGATACGAACCTCTGCCTGAAGGCTTACCGCCTGCTGCAGCAGGATCATCAGTTACCGCCCGTACACATGCACCTGCACAAGGTGATCCCGATGGGAGCCGGGTTAGGTGGTGGTTCTTCCGATGCCGCTTTTGTGCTGAAGCAGCTGAATACTTTATTTGAGTTGAAATTAAATCCGGATGTACTGGAAAACTACGCCCGCCGGCTGGGAAGCGACTGCGCATTCTTTATCCGGAACAAACCGGTTGTGGCAGTAGAGAAAGGGGATGTATTTACGCCTGCCGAACTCGACCTGAGCGGCTATAGCTGCGTAGTGGTATACCCCGGTATCCACATCACAACGGCCGAAGCGTATGCCAACATAGTCCCTCGTAAGCCGGAGAGCAGCATCGAAGCGTGCCTGAAGCAGGATATAAGCCAGTGGAAGGAAGTGCTGAAAAACGACTTTGAAGCATCGCTTTTCCCCAACTACCCGGAACTGCCGGCCATCATGGAGCAGCTATATGGCGCCGGAGCCGCCTATGCTTCCATGACGGGCTCGGGCTCTGCGGTCTATGGGTTGTTTAAAGGAGATGCGCCCGCCGACTTACTCTTTCCCGATCACTACCTTGTCTGGAAAGGCTTGCTTTAATTTTTTGCGGCGCTCGGTATAGCTGTCCAGTACAGGGTATAGGAACACACTCAACAGGATCACGGAAGCTCCAATGTAAAAATTGGTAGTCATCTGCTCGTTTTCGTTGAAGATGAGCCAGGCCAGCAGAATACCATACACCGGCTCCATGTTCACGGTCAGGTTCATGGTATAGGCCGATATCTTCTGCATCAACCGGACAGAGGCGGTATAGGCGTATACGGTACACACCAAAGCCAGCACCAGCAGGTATACCCAATCCATGCCATTCATCGCAAAGCTCAGCGTGCCCCCTTCCGCAAACAGGTCAGCGTAGAGCGGGAAAAACAGCGCCGTGCCGATGCAGGCACCAAACATTTCATAGGCCGTGATGGTGGTAGAAGGGTGCTTTTTGGCCAGACTGGCATTGATGATGGTAAAGATCGCACCCAGCAGCGCTGAACCTACTGCCATACCTATACCCAGGATGTTGTTGAACTCCGTTTCCGCCTGGAAAATGATGTAGAGTCCCGTCAGGATGATCAGGGCCAGGACGATCTCAAGCGGTTTGATTTTTTTGCTTGTAAAGGCGGGCTCCAGTATCGCAGTCCAGAGGCTGCAGGTAGCCATACCTACCAGGCAGAGCGAAACCGACGATATGCGGGCGGAGGTAAAGAAAAGGATCCAGTGTGCCGATATCATCAGGCCTACTCCCATGATCTTGAGCACATTGGCTCGGCCCAGCCGGAAAGGCGTACCACGTCGGTAGATGATGGCTGCCAGCGCCAGTGCTGCAATCAGCGTGCGCAGAAACACCAGCTCTACTGCCGGAATCGTGATCAGTTTGCCCAGTATAGCAGTAAAGCCCCACAGAAAAATGATGAAGTGGAGCTCGATGAAATCTTTAAGACGCGGCATTAGCGTGGTATGTAACGGTAAAGGAGCAAGCCTATACCTGTGAAGACAATACTGGGCACCCAGGCGGCAATTTGTGGCTCCAGGTCGCCTACCTGTGCCAGGCTACGGCTCGTGATCACAAAAATGATGAACACAAACGCCAGGAAGAAGCCCAGTGCGATCTGGACCCCAACGCCTCCGCGGGCCTTCCGGGCACTCACAATGACGCCGATCACCGTCAAAATAATAATAGCAAAAGGATAGCTGTAGCGCTCGTATTTCTCAATCAGGAAAATTTCGATGTTATCTGCGCCACGATCTAATTTCTCATTGATGTAGCTGTTCAGTTCGGGTAGGGTCAGCGTCTGCTCCAGCTTATAGGTGCTTTCAAAGTCCTTGGGGAGCAGGTTGAGGGTCGTATCCAGCGCGCCTCCGTGGTAGATCGTTTCTTTATCGCCATCAAAAGTGCGGATGGTATGGCGGTCCACATGCCACTTCTCCAGATCCGGGTTCCAGGTCACACTGCTGGCTGTCAGCTTCTGGCTCAGCTTCGTGCCTTTTATCTGTTCGATGGCAAAATTATAGCCCACCTGCGCCGTATTGTTATAGCTCTCCATGTAGATGTAGGTATCCGGGGCTATCTTCATGTGGATGTTGCGGCTGTCATACGTGAAGGGGCTTTTGACGTACTTCACCTGGAACGCCACACTCTTCTTGTTGGCATTCGGAATGACCCAGCCCAGCAAAGCAAAGATCACAGCCGCGATAATGGAGGCTCCCATCACGTAAGGCACCAGAAAGCGCCTGAAGCTCACGCCTCCGCTGAGTATAGCTACGATCTCGGTATGAGAGGCCATTTTTGCTGTAACGAACACGGTGGCAATGAACACCGTGATCGGGCTCAGCATGTTGGCGTAGTAGGGGATCAGGTTGAGGTAATAGTCGAAGAGAATCTCTGAAATAGCTACGTCGTGCTTGATAAAGTCGTCATTCTTCTCCGTGAAGTCAATCACCAGAATCACGGACACCAGTATCAGTACCGTGAACACATAAGTGGTCAGGAACTTCTTCAGTATGTATTTGTCGAGGAGCTTCATGTTCTGAATTAGGAATTACGAATTAGGAATTAGGAATTGTTAAGAGGGTTCTCATTATTAATTCTTAATTCTAAACTCTTAATTCTATAGTCGTGTCATTAGTTTCTTTACCATCAGGTCTTTCCAGTCGCGGAAAGTTCCGTTCAGGATATGCTGGCGCGCCTGCTTGACGAGCCACAGGTAGAACGTCAGGTTGTGCACACTCGATATCTGGCCGGCCAGGTATTCGGTGCTGTGTATCAGGTGGCGCAGGTAGGCTTTGCTGTAGAACGTGCTCACGTAGCCACCCAGTTCCGCGTCTATCGGGCTAAAGTCATCGGCCCACTTCTTATTCTTAATGTTGATGATGCCTTGCGTCGTAAAAAGCATGCCGTTCCGGGCATTGCGGGTCGGCAGCACGCAGTCAAACATATCCACACCCAGGGCGATGTTCTCCAGGATGTTGGCCGGTGTGCCCACCCCCATCAGGTAGCGGGGCTTGTCAGCCGGAAGGATGTCGCACACAATCTCCGTCATCTCATACATCATCTCGGCCGGCTCCCCCACAGACAGGCCGCCAATGGCATTGCCTTCGCGGCCAAAGCCGGCGATGGTTTCGGCCGACTGCACACGCAGGTCCTTGTAGGTGCTGCCCTGCACGATCGGGAAGAGGGTCTGGTCGTAGCCATACTTGGGCTCTGTGCTGTCGAATCGGTCCACGCAGCGCTGCAGCCAGCGGTGTGTTCGCTCCATCGAGTTCTTAGCGTAGGTATAGTCGCAAGGGTAAGGAGTGCATTCATCGAAGGCCATGATGATATCCGCCCCGATGGTTCGTTGCGTGTCCATCACATTCTCCGGGGTAAAGTCCAGGGCTGAGCCGTCGATGTGGGACTTGAACTTCACGCCTTCTTCCTTGATCTTGCGGGTACCGGCCAGGGAAAACACCTGGTAGCCGCCGCTGTCGGTGAGAATGGGACGGTCCCAACCGTTGAATTTGTGCAGACCGCCGGCCTGCTCGAGCACGTTCAGGCCGGGGCGCAGGTATAGGTGGTAGGTGTTGCCCAGTATGATCTCCGCCCTGATGTCGTCTTTCAACTCCCGCTGGTGCACGGCTTTCACGGAGCCGGCTGTGCCAACGGGCATAAAAATAGGCGTCTCAATGGCGCCGTGGGCTGTCTGTACCACTCCGGCGCGTGCCTTTGACTGTGTATCTTTTGCTACTAATGAAAACTGCATAGTGTATGGGGGCCGGCCTTAGCTGCTACAAGAATAAGGCCAACCAGATCAGCGGCTTACCGGCCGCTTCAAGTTGCTAAAAGGGTGTGTAAATAATCGGCAAAGATACGAAGTGCAAATCCACAAATCATAAACAATTATTAAATCGCGGTTATGTTTACAAATGCTTTAATAATGCCTATTTTTGGTTGTTTATGGCGCAGTACCCCTGTAGCTGGTCTGGTTTACTGACCCGAACCGGAACTTAAACATTCACCCATCAACCATTAACACGATTTGATTACACCTATACTCCTGGCAGTGCTGGCTTTATGCGTGCTGGTGCAGCTTTATTATGCTTTTTTTTACTTCATCCCCCTGAGTAAGCACCAGGACCCTGAAATAGCCGTACAGCGGCCTGTGTCTGTCATAGTGGCGGCGCACAACGAACTGGAAAACCTGGTGGAGCTGCTGCCCATGCTCCTCGATCAGCAATATCCCGCGTTTGAGATCGTTCTGGTTAATGACCGCTCGGAAGACGATACAGAGTTTTATGTGTATGAACTGGAGCGTCAGTTCGAAAATTTCAGGATAGTCACCGTAAAAAAGACGCCCGAATACCTCAACTCTAAAAAATATGCCCTTGCCCTGGGTATAAGAGCCGCCCGGTACGAGCACTTATTGTTTACGGATGCCGATTGCCGTCCGTGCAGCAACCACTGGATCGATAAAATGCAGAGCGGCTATAACACAGGTGCTGATATAGTTATAGGATACTCGCCGTATCAGAAGTTAAAAGGTTTTTTAAATCATCTGGTCAGATATGAAACCTTACTCACCGCAATTCAGTATTTGTCTCATGCAAACAAGGGATACGCTTACATGGGCGTAGGTCGAAACTTATCTTATACTAAGTCTTGTTTCTTTAGGAACAAGGGGTTTGCATCTCATATCAAGACTACTGGCGGCGACGATGATCTTTTTGTTCGCGATGCTGTCAACAATAGTAAAGCAAGCATTGTTATCAGTAAAGAGGGGCAAACAAGTAGTATTCCTAAAAAGACGTTTCGGGAATGGCTGGTGCAAAAGAGAAGGCATATGGCAGCCGGGAAGCAATACAATGCGGCAGACAAGGGAAGAATAGGAGCTTTTATTTCATCGAATATTCTTTTTTACATCCTGTGTATTATACTTCTTGTTCTAAATAGCCATTTAGCTATATTGGCGGCGCTTACAGGGCTTCGGTACCTGGCAGTGTTTCCGGCCTATGTACTCGCCGCACGCAGATTAGATGAAGAAATTTCATTGCCGCTTTTGCCGCTGCTCGACATTGCCTATTTTTTTAGTTATCTGCTCCTAGGGGTATCTGTTGTAATGAACAAACGAATCAGATGGAAGTAAACAAACAATTCTCCGCAAAAGCGAAGCACGATTTCAAGTTGATACAGGCGGCCGTAGAAGAGAACGACGAGAAGGCGTATGCTGAGCTGATGAGTATCTATAAAAAGCCGGTATACCACGTGGTCCTTAAAATGGTGCGCAATGCAGATGATGCCGAGGACCTGACCATAGAGGCATTTGCCAAAGCTTTCCGCAACCTGCACAAGTTCAACCCGGAGTATGCCTTCAGTACCTGGCTGTTCCGTATCGCGACCAACAACTGCATCGACTTTATCCGTAAGAACAGGATCAAGACCATGAGCATCGACTCGGCCATCAAGATTGACAATGGCGACGAGATCACCATCGACTTCAAGGATAAGAACCTGAATCCGCAGGAGGAAGCGATCAAGAACCAGAAGATTGAGATCATGCAGTACGTGGTGGCCAAGCTGCCGGACAAATACCAGCGCCTGGTAACCCTACGTTACTTCAACGAGCTATCGTACGAAGAGATCGCTACTGAACTCAACGCACCGCTCGGCACTGTGAAAGCCCAGTTGCACCGCGCCCGTGAGTTGCTCTATGACATGGTGAAGAACA
>NZ_JSYF01000344.1:0-379 GCF_054824225.1 Pontibacter sp. HJ8 | reverse complement strand
GCATCCGTGAGCTGGCGCATCACCGACTGGGTATAGCGCTGATGGTGCTTTTGGGAAATTTCGTCGTCAACCAGGCGGAACTGCATGCGCCAGAAGTCCTGCTCGTCCTCCACCAGGCGCCGGGGCATGTCCAGCACATGGCCTATCAAGGTGGCCGGATCTTCCTGGGCCACCAGGCCTTTGCTCTTGTCGGTGATGCGGCGGTAGCCGGCCTTGACCACTTCCTCCAGCAGCTGCACCTTGTTGAGGTAGTGCTTGAAGATGAGCCCTTCCGAGACGCCCGCTTCCTTGGCAATCAGGCTCGTGGGCGTGGCCTCGTAGCCCCGGGCGGCAAACAGGCGCTGGGCCGTCTCCAAAATGATTTCTTTCTTCGTTTTAG
>NZ_JSYF01000343.1:0-19021 GCF_054824225.1 Pontibacter sp. HJ8 | reverse complement strand
GAACAGTGGAGCGCCGTAAAGTGCACCTGGTTCAAGCCGTTGGCTGCGTAGTTTCTATTGTAAGTATGACTTGCTATACCTGACAGCTATACCTCAGCTATATTGCCTATACCTGATGAATAGCAGTGGCAGTAAGTCCCCCTTCGAAGGGGGCAGGGGGATGAAGGTACTCCTGAAATGAAACAAGAACTGGAGCCACAATAAAAGACAGGCTCCCCGCCTTAGCAAGGAGTGGCAGTTGGAACCGGGGCTGCTCAATTATCTCTCTTAATTGAAATAAGTCGCTAGCCACTGAACCTGTTTTAATCCGAAACGATCTAAACCCGAAAAGCCGCAATGTCTGCGGCTTTTCGGGTTTATAGGGGGGAACTGGTAAACTCACAGTTTCATCCAGCGCTGTATTTCCTGGTCGGCAAAATGCTCATTGCGCCATCCCACAAATCTGCTTTTAGCCGTCGGGTTTTGGTGTACGAACCACTGTTGTAGTATTTCTTTTGCTGCCGGATAACGTGTGCTGAGACTGCCAAAATCAGTGGCATCGATGGTCCGCTCGCTGGGGCGTGCCGGGACAGCCACTATTTTGTGGTCCAGTTCTCCGTCTGTTTCCAGTTGCAGTACACCAATCGCGATCACCTCCATCACCGTGCCTGTCTCTACTCGTCCTGACAGCACCACGATCTCCAGTGGCTTGGCCTGCGCATTGGTCTCTGTAGACGGGATAAAGCCGAAGTTGGCAGGGTAGGGCAGAAAGTTGATGATACGGTCCTGGCCAGCCTGTTTGTCGGCTTCAAAGGCCTTTGTCTGCCGGTTGTAGCGGAGCTTAGTTGCATCGCCTGCTGGCACCTCTATGACTGCCTGCAGCTGCTTGCGGGGGGTATAGGTCGGTAGCGCGGTAAAGTCAGTCTGGCAGCCTGTAAGCAGCAGCAGTTGCAGGAGTAGCAACACAGAGCAGATTGAGGTTTTCATCTTAGGGCGAAGTAGAAAGGTATAGCTGCAAATATAGGAAGCCTTTCCGGAAGCCAAGGTATAGGCATAAAAAAGGAGTCGTTTGTTCAAAACGACTCCTTTTACTAAAACTATAGAAAACTTATGAAAACAGGTATTATCTTCTTTCTTTGATTCTTGCAGCCTTACCTTGCAATCCTCTCAGATAGTATAGTCTAGCTCTTCTTACTTTACCTTTTCTAATAAGCTCGATCTTCTCGATAGAAGGAGAAAGAAGCGGGAAAATACGCTCCAGGCCGATTTGATTAGATACTTTTCTTACAGTGAAAGTCTCACCGTTTGTGTTTACGTTTTTGCGCTGAATGACAACACCCTGGAACTGCTGGATACGCTCCTTATTACCCTCACGGATCTTAACGTGGATATTGATAGTATCGCCAGCTTGGAAAGTCGGGAACGAGGCGCGCTTGTCTGTAGATTCCTGCTCGATAAATTTAATTAATTCGCTCATGGCTATGTTGTTAAAGCTAAATATCTTCTTCAAAATTCGGACTGCAAAGATATGTAATTATTTATTACATATGAAGAGTTGCCGAAAAAAATTATTGTTTTTTGAAACCAATCCGGAGAAGTTGCTATACCGGCAGCCTCTGTCTTTGTTTCTATACCTTGATTTACTCATTGAGCAGGTCTGGCCGCCGCTGCCGGGTGCGTTCCACGGCTTGCTCAAAGCGCCATTCCTCTATTTTAGGTGCATCTCCCGAAAGCAGTATATCCGGCACCTGCATGCCTTTGTACTCGGCCGGGCGGGTATACACAGGCGGTGCCAGCAAGCCATCCTGGAATGAATCTGTCAGGGCAGAAGACTCGTCGTTCAATACACCCGGAATAATGCGGATGATGGCATCGGCCAGCACGGCTGCCCCCAGTTCACCACCCGATAGCACATAGTCGCCTATGCTAATCTCGTGCGTTACAAAGCGCTGGCGTACGCGCTCATCCACTCCTTTGTAGTGGCCACACAGGATGATCACGTTCTGCAGCAGCGAGAACTGGTTTACAATTTTTTGGTTGAGCGTTTCGCCGTCCGGTGTCATGTAGATGATGGCATCGTAGTCACGCACGGCTGTCAGCTCCGAAATAAGCTTGTCAATGGGTTCGATCATCATCACCATACCGGCTCCACCACCAAAGGCATAGTCATCGATCTGGCCATGCTTGTTGATGGCATACTTGCGCAGGTCGTGGATGTGAATCTCTACCAGGTTTTTTTGTTGCGCCCTTTTAAGAATAGAATGGCTGAAAGGACTTTCCAGCAGATCAGGCTGGCAACTGATAATGTCAAAGCGCATGTTACTTGTCGGTCTCCTCGTCCTTGTCGTCGGCGTCGTCCGGTTTGCCGGGTTGGGTATACACTTCGAGCAAACCCTCCGGCAGGTTCAGGTGTAATTCCTTTGCTTCATGGTCGGCGCGAAGGAATATTTCATCGGTCACAGGTATAAGCATTTCCTGCTCGTTGTATTCCATCGCCATCAGCTGCTGCTGCGGCATGTCGTAGAAATCTTTCACAGTGCCCAGGTTGCCATGGTTTTGGTCCACTACCTGGTAGCCGATCACTTCGTGGAAGTAAAACTGCCCTTCTTCCAACTCCGGAAGTTCGTCGAGTGGCAGGTATAGGCTGGTATTGCGCAGCTTCTCGGCCTGTTCGATCGTTTTGATATCCTCAAACTGGATAATAAAACGGCCTTTCTGCTGCGGCTCCATTTTTTCAATGAAAAATGGAGTCAGTCTTCCTCCTTGTTCGAGAAAAACTGACTCCAGATCATCATAATCTTCGGGATAGTCTACATCAAAGAATGCGACCACTTGCCCCTTGATGCCATGGGTTTTGACGATGTGACCTAACAGGAAGCAGTCATCAATATGCATGGCCGATTAAATTTATGCTTGCTCTTCAGTTGATTCACCTTCAGCAGCAGCCTCAGGAGCTTCCGGAGCTTCTTCAGCAGCAGGAGCTGCAGCAGCAACCTTGGCAGCTTCACGCTGACGGATAGCTTCTGCACGCGCTTCTTTCACTTTGGTCTCAGCTTCGAAAGCAGCCTTACGCTTCGCTTCTTTGTCTGTACCAAGTTGAGTACGCTTGCTTTCGATCTTCGCTTCTTTCGCGTTCTTCCACTCTTCGAAACGGGCATCAGCTGTTTCTTGTGTGATAGCGCCTTTTGCAACACCGATCTGCAGGTGTTTCTTGAAAAGAATGCCTCTGTAAGAAAGCATCGCTTTTACAGTGTCAGTTGGCTGTGCACCGTTCATCACCCACGTAAACGCCTTTTCTTCATTGAAGTCAATTGAAGCAGGGTTTGTGTTCGGGTTGTAAGTGCCCAGTTTCTCGATAAATTTACCATCACGTGGTGCACGAGCGTCAGCTACTACGATATCATAGATTGCTGCTTTTTTGCGGCCTCTGCGGGCCAGTCTGATTTTAACTGCCATTGTTTATATAAAATTTACGTCGCCGGATCCCGTCCGGCATTTTTTAGAACCGCAAAATTAGTGAAAAAATCTCAGATTGATAATTATTTTACAATAATTCACTTCAAAAGCTGCTGTAGCACAAGCAAAAAGCCCTCCGTTGCGGGAGGGCTTTGCTGGTATTCATATTAAGCGGCTGCTTTTGTTCTTGCCATCTTCACCTTTACCGGCTTTAGCTTGATGATGCTCAGCTTATCCAGCGTCCAGATCACCGGCCAGGTTGGGTCTACTTCCCACCACTTCACGCCGAAGTTCACACGGTTAGGCAGCTTGTGGTGGTTGTTCTGGAAAAGCTCACCGCCGGTCAGGAAATCAAAGAAAAGCGAATTGCGCGATTTGTCGTTGTTGTCGAAGTTCTGGTAGCCGTACTTGTGGCCGCTCCAGTTTACGATGGCACCGTGCACCGGGCCCATCAGGAAGTGCAATGGCAGCAGCAGGAACATCCACCACTGGGTAGCGAAAGCAATGTAGAACATCACATACGCCACACCCCAGCCAATACGGGAAACCTTCGAATCCCCAATCTTCTCGAGAACCGGCCATACCGGGTAGTCACCGTCAAAACGGCGCTCCGGCTCCACGCGGTGGTTGAGCACGTTGTTGTAGATCTCCTTTGTCTTCCACATCATCGTGAAAGCATTGTTGGAGAAGTGCGGCGAATGCGGGTCACGCTCGGTATCGGAGAAAGCGTGGTGCATGCGGTGTAGAATGGCATAGGCTCGTGGCGACAGGAAAGAGGAGCCCTGCGCAATATAGGTCAGCAGGTAAAATGCCTTTTCCCAAAAAGGGTTCATGGTGAACATCTTGTGCGCCGCATACCGATGCAGAAAGAAGGTCTGAACGAAGAGGGAAAGGTACCAGTGTAAAACAAAAAAGATGAGGATAGCCATTTAAAATAAAATGTGATAAATGTTTGATAGAATTCGGGTGCAGGCCGCTTCATCAGCAAAATGCCTGGCCGCACAAAATTACGACACGATTATATACAAAGTATAAATTCCTTTATAAAAGTTCAGAAAGGTGACGAAGATCATCTTCTGACAGAGCAGGTTTTACCTTATCGCCTGTGCTATACCTAGAAACGGGGCCCAGACAGCCGCATCCGGCAAGGGGGCACTGACCGAGATAATTGATTTGAGGGTCGGATGCTCGAACTGCAGCTGACGCGCATGGAGGGCAATGCTCTTGTCAGGCAGTGGCTGTTGTGCTCCATACCGGAGGTCACCGGCAATGAAGCAGTTAATGGATGCCAGCTGTACCCGTATCTGGTGCGGCCTGCCTGTGACAGGGTTTACTTCCAAAAGGTAACTTTTCTGGTGCTGCGCGAGCAGCCGGTAGCTTAGCTCTGAGCGCAGCCCGTTGCTGTTCTCCCGGGCATAAGCTTTGGTTACGTTGCGGGAGCTGTCCTTGATGAGCCAGTGAACGAGCGTCTGCTGCTCCACGGCCGGTTTATTCAGCACGACTGCCCAATAGGTTTTAACGGTTTTTTTGCTTCTGAAAAGCTCATTGAGCCGGGCGAGCGCCTTGGAGGTTTTGGCTAAAACCACGACTCCGCTTACGGGGCGGTCGAGGCGGTGCACCACCCCCACGAACACATTTCCCGGCTTGCTATACTTCTCTTTGATATAGGCCTTGGCCAGGTCAGCCAGGCACACATCCCCGGTTTCATCGCCATGCACCAGCAAGCCGGCAGGTTTGTTGACAACCAGCACATGGTTATCCTCAAAAAGTATGTCTAGCAAAGCCATGGGCTTTTGAGTTGGGAATTAGGAATTAAGAATTGTGGCATTCATGTTATATGATTTATACCTAAGCATGCCAGATGAATTGAAAGAGGTTAGTTGTGTAGCCTCGCTACCAGTCATTCCTGATTCTTAATTCCTAATTCTCAATTAATTTAATAAGCTTCTTTTTCGGTGGGGAAATCCTTGTTCTTCACATCCTGCACGTAGTTCTGTACGGCTTCTGTCATGATGCTGTGCAGGTCAGCGTAGCGGCGCAGGAAGCGTGGCTTGAACTCTTTGGTAATGCCGAGCATATCGTGGACGACCAGTACCTGCCCGTCCACGTGCGGGCCAGCGCCTATACCTATGATCGGGATCTCCAGGCTTTCGGCTACCTTTTTAGCCAGGGTAGAGGGTATCTTTTCCAGGACAATGGCAAAACAGCCCAGATCCTGCAGCAGTTTGGCATCGTCCAGCAGTTTCTGCGCTTCTGCTTCTTCTTTGGCGCGCACGGTGTAGGTGCCAAATTTATAGATCGACTGCGGCGTGAGGCCCAGGTGACCCATCACAGGAACACCGGCGCTCAGAATACGGGTTACGGATTCTTTGATTTCAGCCCCGCCTTCCAGTTTTATACCATGCGCACCAGACTCTTTCATGATGCGGATGGCAGAGCGCAGTGCTTCGGATGAGTTGCCCTGGTAAGAGCCAAAGGGCATGTCTACTACCACGAAGGCGCGCTTGGTAGCCCGCACGACAGAAGAGGCATGGTAGATCATCTGGTCCAGGGTGATCGGCAATGTGGTTTCGTGACCGGCCATGACGTTGGAAGCAGAGTCGCCTACCAATAAGACGTCTATACCTGCTGCATCCAGGATCGAAGCCATCGAAAAGTCATAGGCCGTGAGCATGGAGATCTTTTCGCCGCGCTCCTTCATGTTGTGGAGCTGATGCGTGGTAACTACTTTGACGTCGCGTTTATGAACTGACATAGTATGCTTTTTATTAGGTGATCTAACATTAAAATCATAACAAAAACAGCCACCTGTCTGGCATGTGGCTGTTACTGGTTTACCGGAAATTCATGCCTGATCTGTTTCTGGAAAGCTTCAGGTCGCGCAGGAGAGCAGACCGGGCGTTGATCGTTACGTTGTAGCCCCGCATGAGGCCGAAAGGTCTCCAGCCAATGCTCATCTCCCAGCAGTGCAGGTCACGGTAAATGTCCAGGCTGGCATTAGAGATGTTCTTGTTCGTGAAATCGTAGCCCGCCATGTAGCCTACTTTCCACTTTTCTGTAAAGTTCAGGGTTCCCTGCACGCCCAGGTTCTGTGTTATGTTACCTTCAGTGCTGGCAGTCCTGCTGCCAGTCCTTGCTGTGTAGAAGATGGTATAATCCAGACTCAGGGTCCAGGGAATGTTGAAGTCAACATAGTCCGGCATCAGCGGGTCTGTCGGGCTCATCATACCGGGCAGGTTGGTAGGAGGAGGCGTGTTGCTGGCCCTGGCCTCCGGGTTAAAGTTTGCCCGCATACTGAGCTGCGCGTTGGTGAGGCGGGCCAGTTTGAAACCAGGGCCATCCAGCGTATAGCGGTCAATGCGCCTGCCCTCCGCATCGAGCTGGTAGGGGTCAAAAGTAGAGTTTACGTTAATATCGATCAGCTTGAGCAGGCGCGTGTTCATGTTCACGTTGATCGGGCTGAGCTTGAGAGAGTCCGACGCAAAGTTGTAGAACGTGCTGATGCCCAGGTTGTCGATCAGGCTGACCTTTTCGAAGGCAGTGGCGGCAGAGTCAGATTTTGAGCGAACCTTCATTTCCACGCTGTTCTGTATACCTATGCTCATGCCGCTGGTCAGGCCACCCGAAGGCACGCTGCCGTTGAAGCGGGGCAGTGTCTGGTAAACAGGCAGGTTGGTCAGCGTATCTACGCCTACCTGGGCTGTCTGGAAGAACCCAAACCTTTCCTCATTGCCGAAGTTCGGACGGTAATTGTAGCCAATGCTCGGTCGCATTACATGTCGTATGGCTTGCACGCGTTTCCCTTTCAGATTCACCTGGCCATAAATGGTGGTGTTGAGGGAGGCTCCTGCATTGTACTCGTACACTCGGCCGAACTTGGCTGTATCAATTCGTACCTTCTGAGAATCAGGATCAAAACTGTACGTGAGCTTGTTGTCGAACCAGGACTCCCGGTAACTAACAGAAGGAGTCAGGTTAAAGAAACGTAGCACCTTGTAGTTGCCGAGTCCAATGTTGAAGTTATGATCGGCACTTTTGCGGCCATTCTTCCACAGCTGGTCCAGGTTGTCGAAGTTGAGCGCAAAACTGGTGTCCCTTTCTGTACCTCCCACGATTGGTACAGTACCCAATCTCCGGGCTGCAACTGAGTTGGAAACCTCGTTGCGTGCCCGCAGGTTATACCCGAAAGTAAAGTTTTCAAACCAGCGGCCTGTAGGTACATTCTTAGAGAATATCTCATATAAGCTCATCTGGGTCATGGCAAAGTTCAGGTCCGGCAGAACGAACCTCATAATGGTTGGTGCAGGCTTTCCATCGCTGGTAAAACCCCCGTTGTTCTGGCCCTGGCTCAGGGTCGCCGTGTAGCTGAACGGAGTATTCTGAATATTTTTCTGGTAGGTAATAGTCGAGTTGAACGTTGGTGTCAGGTACTGCCCCGGGCTGTTGTAGTTGACCCGGTTGTGCTGGCTGCTGCCCGCCCGCACGTTGGCCGAAAAGCGTCCCCTGCCTGGCTTCTGCACCGGGCTGTGCGACCAGTTAATGAAGGCAGTGCGCTGGGTGGGCGGCAGGCCGCTCCGGTCGTTGGTGGATCGGCTGGGGTCTGCTACATCCGCTTCGTCATTTTTGAAGTAGTCGTAGCTGATGTTGAAGTTGCCCCGGTAAGAATAGCGGTTAATGTAGGTATTGTCAACTGTCACTTTGTAGCCGCCCAGTGAGTAAATGTCGCCTGTGATGCGGGTACCGATGTAATCGTTTAGGGCCAGGTAATAGCCGCCGTTGCTCAGGTAGAAACCCCGGGCGCGTGACTCTCCGAAAGTAGGCATGATCACACCCGAGGAGCGTTTGTTACGCGGCGTCGGGAAGAGGCCGAACAGAAAACCGAGCGGCGTAGGTATATCCGCGATCACGAGGTTGAAAGGCCCGGACATGATCTTGTCGTTGGGTATGGCCTTGATCTTACCGGCGTTGATGTAAAAGTGGGGGTGCTCCAGGTTACAGGTCGTGTACTTGTTGTGCAGGCCGAATATTTCATTCTGCTCATTTTTTTTCACCACTTCCGAGTGTATGTATCCCTCGCCCTGCTGCGTTACTACTTCGGCTATGCGGCCCTTGCGGGTCTTGTAGTTATAGGCAATGCGCTTGGCAGCATAAGTTTCTGCTCCATCTTTAAATACCGGAGTGCCAACCTCTTTGCCGGTGGAGTCGGTGAGCGTCTCGGCTGTAAGGGTATTGGTCTCGTAATCGATCTGGATGTAGGCGGCTGTCAGTTCCATGGTGCCATAATTGATCTTGGCATCTCCATATAGATGTACTACCTTGCGGTCTACCTCAAATTGCATGGAGTCTCTGGCAGAATATTTGATTGTCGTCTCGATGTCGCCTTTGGGTACAGTAGCCGTAAGGCTGTCCTGGGCGGGGGAGATACTGACCGTATCTTTAGGTGTGGCAGCAGGCCGCCTTACTCTTTGCCCCAACACGGGGAGGGCAGAGAGAACGACAAGCTGTTGCAACAGCAAAAAAATCAAAATGTGGCGTAACTTCTTCAGACTTCCCTAAAGTTTTATTTATTTTGTACAAAGTTATTGTTTTAGCTTTTAACTAACGAGCGTTGTGAGAAATATTGTTACTATTTCAATCCTGTCCCTTATTTTACTACTATGCTCCTCAAATAAACTTGAGTACCGCAAAGCGTACAAGCTGCGAACGGTGGTGATCGATGCCGGTCACGGGGGCAAAGACATCGGCTGTAACGGCAAAGTTTCCCATGAAGCGGATGTCGCCCTGAAGCTGGCGCTGCAGGTAGGGAGCCTGATCGAAAAAAATCTGCCGGATGTGAAGGTGGTGTATACCCGGCAGGACGACACCTTTGTAGAGCTCATCGACCGGGCAGGTATTGCCAACAAAAACAACGCAGACCTCTTTATTTCCATTCACCTCAACGCCGGCCCACCGGCTGCCTTTGGTACCGAAACCTATACCATGGGGTTGCATACCACAAGCGGGAACCTGGCGGTAGCCAAACGGGAAAACGCGGTTATCTTGCAGGAAGACGACTACAAGGAAAAATATGGTGGGTTTGACCCCAGCTCCCCACAGAGTCATATCATGTTTGCGCTCCACCAGAGTGCCTACATCGATAACAGCCTCCGGTTTGCCCAGAAAGTTGAAAACGAGTTCAAAACCCGTGTGGGTCGTACGAGCCGTGGCGTGAAGCAGGCAGGCTTTTTGGTGTTGTGGAAATCGTATATGCCAAGCGTTCTGATCGAAGCAGGATTCCTGACAAATCCTACGGAAGAAAAATTCCTTAACGATAAGACGGGGCAGACGTATATGGCATCAGGTATATATCGTGCCCTCAAGGATTACAAACAAGAACTTGAGGCCATGAATTAATACTAAACCCAAAAATTCCTACGTGAATATATCCAAAGAAATCAAAGTTGCCCTGTTAGGTATAGTGGCACTCGTTATTCTGTATTTCGGGTTTATATACCTGAAAGGCTCAGACCTTTTCTCCAAATCGAATTCTTTTTATGTTGTTTATGAAAATGTAGACGGCCTTTCTGTTTCTAATCCGGTTGTACTCAACGGTATACAGGTAGGTCATGTCAAGAACCTGACGCTCCTGACCGAAAGGGGAAACCAGATCAGGGTGGACCTGGAAGTGCGCAAAGATCTGCAGATCGGGGACTCTACCATCGCCAGTCTGGGCAACTCGGACCTGCTGGGGAGCAAAGCCATTACGCTCTATCTCCGCAACAACAAGAAGGTTTACAACGGGGGGGAAGAACTCATATCGTTCAAGGAAACAAGTATAGCCGATATGCTCTCTTCCAAATCGGTGCCTGTAATTGATAAGGTCGATACAACCCTGGCGCGCGTCAACAGGCTGCTGGACAGTGAGGCAAAGAATAATTTGCAGGCCATACTGGCAAACTCGAATGAAACATCGAAAGCTGTAAACGAGATACTGCGTGAAAATCAGCAGAACGTCAACCAGATCACCCGAAACCTCAGCCAACTGACAGTGGCCCTGAAACAGACCCAGCGTAACATCGATCGTCTTGCCCTGAATATGGTGGAGATAACCGATACGCTGAAGCAGGTAGAATACACCAAATTGGTGAAAGATGCCAACGCTGCCGTGAATCAACTGGAGATGGCGGTTTCCAAGCTAAACTCAAACGAAGGCTCATTGGGCAAGCTGATGAACGATGAGGAGCTGTACCAGAACATGAACCGTTCTACAGAAGCGCTCAACATGCTGCTGCGCGACATACAGGCTTATCCGAAGCGGTATGTGCAATTCTCGCTCATCGGCCGCAAAGACAAGTATAAGGTGGACGCTACAGGGCGTGTGATCACCCTGGAAGAAGTTAAGGAGCTGCAGAACGACAACCCGGACGGGTTCCGACGTCCTGTGCAGGATTCGGTGAGCGCGCCGTCATCAGATACCACAAAAAGGCAATAAGGCATCTTGTAAAAATTGTATATTTGTAGAATCCGCCCTTAAAGCGGATTTTTCATTGTAAACACTTTCTCATTCACTACGACCCTTCATGGATATCGAATTTAATAAGAACGAAGACGCTCTGAAACAGCTGAGTTACCTGCTGAAAAGCAAACTAAGTAAGGTATACCTGGGTGGCGGCGAGAAGCGCATTCAGAAAGAGCATGAAAAGGGCAAGATGACGGCCCGCGAACGTATAGCTTACCTGCTGGACGAAGGTTCTGAATTTCTGGAGGTAGGCGCCTTTGCCGGCGATGGCATGTACCAGGAAGTAGGCGGCTGCCCGAGCGGCGGTGTGGTGACAGGTATAGGCTACATCAAAGGACGGCAGTGTGTGGTGGTAGCCAATGATGCCACCGTGAAAGCCGGCGCCTGGTTCCCGATCACGGCCAAGAAGAACCTGCGTGCACAGGAGATCTCGATTGAGAACAAACTGCCGATCGTATACCTGGTAGACAGCGCCGGTGTGTTCTTGCCGATGCAGAACGAAATATTTCCGGACAAAGAGCACTTTGGCCGCATGTTCCGCAACAATGCCGTGATGAGCTCAATGGGGATCGTACAGATAGCGGCCATCATGGGCAGCTGTGTGGCCGGTGGCGCCTATCTTCCTATTATGAGCGACGAAGCCCTGATCGTGGAAGGCACGGGTTCGGTCTTCCTAGGTGGCTCTTACCTGGTAAAATCAGCCATCGGGGAAACCATCGATAATGAGACACTGGGGGGCGCTGCAACGCACTGCGAAATCTCCGGGGTGACCGACTACAAGTGCAAAGACGACAAAGAAGCGCTCGATCATATCCGCACTATATTTGACAAACTAGGTGACAACCCGAAAGCGGGTTTTAGCCGCAATGCGCCTGCTGCTCCCAGGCTGGATGAGAAAGAGATCTATGGCCTGTTGCCTTCTGATCGTACCAAGCCCTACGATATGATGGATATCATCCTGCGGCTGGTAGATAACTCGGAATTTGAGCCTTACAAAGACCTTTATGGGCAGACCCTGATCTGTGGCCTGGGCCGCATCGATGGTTGGGCAGTAGGTATAGTGGCCAATCAGCGTAAGATCGTCAAGAGCAAGAAAGGCGAGATGCAGATGGGGGGCGTGATCTATTCCGACTCAGCTGACAAAGCAGCGCGTTTTATCATGAACTGCAACCAGAAGAAGATACCGCTGGTGTTCCTGCAGGACGTATCCGGCTTTATGGTAGGCAGCAAGGCCGAGCACGGCGGCATCATCAAGGATGGCGCCAAGATGGTCAGTGCCATGGCCAACTCGGTCGTGCCGAAGTTCACGGTCCTGATCGGCAACAGCTACGGGGCCGGTAACTATGCCATGTGCGGCAAAGCCTACGACCCGCGCCTGATTTACTCCTGGCCGACGGCGCAACTGGCAGTGATGAGCGGTGCGGCGGCGGCTAAAACGCTGCTGCAAATACAGGTATCGGCCTTGAAATCCAAAGGAGAAGAAATAACCCCGGAGGCGGAGCAGGAACTGCTGGAGCGCATCACAGACAAGTATAACGAGGAGCTGTCGCCGTATTATGCAGCCGCCCGGCTGTGGGTTGACGGCATCATTGACCCGCTGGAGACGCGCAAAGTGATTTCGATGGGCATTGAAGCCGCCAACCATGCCCCGATCGAAAAGCCTTACAACGTAGGCGTGATCCAGACCTGAAGCTGAAAAGAATTAGGCATTAAAAATTGGAAATCGACCGTACAAGGGATTATGTGGATAGAGAGAACTTAATCTCTAATTTTGCTTTTTAATTAAATTATTAGCGTGACGAAGAATGAGATAAAGGCACTGATCTCGCTGCTGGATGACATTGACTATGAGGTTGCCTCGCATGTAGAGCAGAAGATCGTGTCGCTTGGAGAGAGTATTATACCTTTTTTAGAGGAAGAATGGGAAGAGACACTGGACTCGGATCTTCAGAAAAAAATTGAGGACCTGATCCATAATCTTCAGTTTGAGGGGTTGTTGCAGCGGCTGAAAGACTGGAAAGAAGGCGGTGGCCAGGACCTGATCGAAGGGATGTGGCTCGTGAATACGTACATGTACCCCGATGTGGAGTTGTCGACGCTGACCCGGTCCATCGAGCAGTTATACTTCGATGCCTGGACGCACATGAAGGAAAGTATGCATCCGTATGACCAGGTGAAGGCGCTCAACAATGTGCTTTTCCGGGAAAAACGGTTTTCTGCCAATACCAAGAATTTTCATTCGCCTTCCAACTCGATGCTGCACCTGGCCCTGGAAACCAAGCGGGGCAACCCGCTCACGCTTTGCGTCATCTACATGACCATTGCGCAGAAGCTGGACTTACCGGTATATGGCGTTAACCTTCCCAACCTATTCATCCTGACCTATAAGCTGGACGGTGTGCAGTTTTACATCAATGTCTACAACAAGGGACTGATGCTCTCCAAGGCCGATATCGACAACTACATTGTGCAGCTGAACCTGAACCCGGTAGATATCTTCTATGAGCCCTGCTCCAACGTCGAGATCGTGAAACGAGCATTGCGGAACCTGGCTTTTTCCTTTGAGAAAACCAATGATCTGGAGAAGGCCACGGAAGTAACCAAGCTGCTCACGGCCATTTCGGATGATGATCCTGCCATCTAGCATTTTAAAATTGAGCAAAAAAAGGCCGACCCAGTAACTGGATCGGCCTTTTTTATATTCGGAGACCTGTGTCTTTTTAGTACTTTTTAATGATACAGCCTGTGGCCCGTTTGTCGGAAGTGCTCACGGGTTTATTGGCCAGCACCTCATCTATCACGCTCTTCAGGTAGTTGCTCTTTACATTACTTGCTACCTGCGGATTGTCATCGATAGCACCTTTGTACTTCAGCACAAATTCGCCGTTGGTGTTGTGCAATACAAACACTTCCGGCGTTTTGGTAGCACCGAACTGCTGGCTGATCTTCTGGCCTTCATCCACCAGGTATGGGAAGCTGTAATTCTTGGATGCCAGGTCTTCGGGTTTGTCACTTCCTTCGCCAAGGCCAACGCCCGGGTTGATGAAAACAAACTGTACGCCCCGGGGCGCATAGGTGCCCGAAAGAGTCACCAGCCTGTTCTCGTACAGCTTGGCGTAAGGACACTGGTTGTTGGTAAATACCAGCACCACCGTCTTGCTGTTGGCAAAATCGCTGAGTGAGACAGATTTGTTCTGGCTGTCTTTGAGTGAGAAGTCAGCTACTTTACTACCCAGCTGATAGCTGCCGCCCTGGGCGAAAACGCTGGCCGTTACCAGAAAGGCTACGGCAAAAGAAGCTAGGTATTTCATAGAATTAAGTTAAGGTTGCTACTGTTTTAAAATGAACGATCTATACTATACGTGAGCACATGATCAAGCAATTGTTCGTGGTGAATCTGATACAATTTAGAAAATTTATCAGTAACAACACGACCTTGCAGCAAGTTGTTTTCTGAGCCATCTGCCGGCTCTACAAACAGGTTCTCTTTAAACACCAGCTGCTTTTTACTGTACATTTTGTACAAAGTTTCTTTGGCACTCCAGTACAGGCAGGTTTGCTGTTCATCATCGGCGGTCAGTGCCCGTTCCCGCGCTGTGAGAAACTTGTCTGCTACACGCAGTGCCTTCGGGCTTATGAGTTCAATATCTATGCCAACCTCAAATTTATTTGAAAGTATAACTGCGGCCAGGTGCGGGGAGTGCGTAATGGACAGATGCAGCCCCTTTTGCTCAAACACAGGCCTGCCGGAAACATCGCGAAGCAGGGACAGCGGCGCTTCGGTAAAGTGGCGCAGCAACTGGTAGACCAGCACCCTGCTCGCCAGCCACTCTCTTTGCCGGCGCGGGTGCGTGTGTACCAAGGCCTCTTCCGGATTAAAATGGGAAGGCAAGGTACGCAGGAGCTCTTCCGGTCGTTCTTCTAAAGACCACACCCCGATCAGGGTATGAGCATCGAGTTCGCGGGTATGGAGGAGTGGCATAACGGGAGGAGGTATTTTTAGAAGACAAGGTAAGGGTTCGCCTCTTTTGTTGTAAATTTAGTCAAAAATCAGGAGGAAAGAACAAAACCCATGGCCAGCAACATACATGTTCAGAAACTAGCCACCCTCACCGGTCACCGCGACTGCGTGTATACCCTGGAAGGCGCTGCTGATCCCAGCATCGTGTACTCAGCCGGGAGTGATGGCATGGTGGCTGCCTGGGACCTCAATCAGCCGGATACCGGGGAGCTGATCGCCCGCGTGACCACTTCTGTATACGCACTACGCGCTATACCTGAGCGGGCTTTGCTCCTGATCGGGCAGAACATGGAAGGGCTGCAGGTGATAGACCTCAAGAGCAAAACGATCCTTAGATCGGTTGCACTACCCAAAGTAGCGATCTTCGACATCACCTTTGTGGCAGAGACAGACCGTATTTATGTGGCGCTCGGCAACGGAGGCATCGCCGTGATCGGCGCCACAGACTTCGAACTTCTGACAATGGTGCGCAAGTCAGAACAAAGCGTACGCTGCCTCGCCTACAACCGTGCGACCCATGAACTGGCCGCTGGCTACAGCGACCACCGCGTGCGGGTATACGATGTAACCAGCCTCGAGCTGAAGTATGAGCTGGATGCGCATACCAACTCTGTGTTTACGGTGGCTTACTCGCCGGACGGTGCGCTGCTGCTCACAGCCGGCCGCGACGCCCACCTACGGGTATGGAAAGTACAGGAAAAATACAAAGAGCGGGGCTATGTGATCGCGCATATGTATACAGTCAATCATATAACCTACAGCCCGGATGGCCGCTATTTTGCCAGCTGCAGCATGGATAAATCCATAAAGCTGTGGGACGCAAAAACCTTTAAGCTGCTCAAGGTTATTGATAAAGTCCGAAATGCCAGCCACAGCACCTCTGTCAATAAATTATTTTGGTCGGCTCATCAGAATCAGTTAGTTTCGTGTAGCGATGACCGGACCATTTCGGTTTGGGATATAAATTTCAGTTTGGATTATGAAGATTACACCGTTAGAGATCAGGCAAAAGACATTTGAGAAGGCATTCAGAGGATTAGACAAGGATGAAGTAAATGCTTTTTTGCTGACCTTATCGCAGCAGTGGGAAAAATTGCTGGATGAGAACAAGGACCTGCGCGCCAAACTGGAGGCGGCTCATCGCGAAACGCAGAAGCTGCGCGAGGTGGAGTCATCGCTATACAGAACCTTGAAAACAGCCGAAGATACCGGCAACAGCATACTGGAGCAGGCCAATAAATCTTCGGAACTGAAACTGCGCGAAGCACAACTGCAGGCAGATCAGCTTATGAGTATGGCACGCAACCAGGCACGCACGGTGCTGGAAGAATCCAAAAAGCAGTCGGAGCAGGTGGTGAGTGAAATGCAGCAGGAAGTAAAAGCCCTGGAGCAGGATTATCAGCGACTGGAAACCTATCTGGATACAATGGTGCGCGATCTGAAGAACCTGGCAAACGAGGCGCTGGAGAAGGCAGAAAAGACAAAGGCAAAACCTAAAACTACTACATCCAGTATTCTTTCAAGAGCAGCCGATGTACGGGCACATCAGCCTGAACTGCTGCAAAACCTGAGAGATATGGATACGACAGCTTCAAATAGAACAATACAGTTGCCTGAAACAACTGATTCTGCAGTGACTTCCGCTACACTGGTAACCGGACACGGATATGATCCGATCGGAGATCCGGCGCCGGATGTGACGCAGCCTCACCCGGAAATCCCGAACCCGGTGACCCCTGTACCCGACATACCCGGACCTGAGATCGAGCAGCCAAAGCCTGACTTCCCAGGCACCGTGCCGGCTCCTGAAATCGAGCGTCCTATACCTGATATTCAGCCAGTAACGCCTGATAAGCCGGAAGTACAGCCACCGATGACAGAGCCTTCGCGCAACCTGGCCGACTGGGCTAAGAGCAGAGAAAAAGCAGGCTCTTTCTTTGACGAAATAAGCTAAGCACGACCGATGGGACAGATCGCACTGGAGGGGATGGAGTTTTTTGCCTTCCATGGCTACTACGACGAGGAGCAGAAGATCGGCAACAAGTACGGCATCGACCTGATTATCCAGACAGACCTGCGCCGTGCTGCCGAGACTGACGATTTGCACCAGACGGTAAACTATGAAGTGCTGTATGCGCTGGCGCTGGAGGAAATGAAAACACCCGCCCGCCTGCTGGAGCACCTGGGACACCGCATCATCGACAGGATCTATGATCGTTTTCCGTTCGTGCAGTCTGTCAAGGTACATGTATACAAGTTCAACCCTCCGCTGGGCGGCATCTGCAAATGGGCCAAGGTCACGTTGGAAGAAGCCAGATAAAGAGTTTACTTATTGATTAGAGAGCAGCCGGTTCAGCAATGTATCGGCTGTTTTCGTTTTATTCAGTTTGCTATACCTAGTTTGCTATACCCGTAGGAGTAGATGATCCTGTCATTTCGACCACGCCCGAGAGGTGAGTCGAAGGGGCGAGCGTAGCTCAGAGAAATTTGGAATATGGTGGGAGCTGTGTAAGTGCCAGTTTGTCTACTTGTATTCAGAATGGCTTTTGAGAAAGCGCTATACCTGGAGTGAAGGGAATGAGGGCGAGAGGGGCTATACCAGTTTTAATAACTCTGCCGCCGCTGCAAACGCTGATTTATGACCTTCCTGTACCTGCCGGGCTATACCTGGCAATTGGTCTTTGACCTGCTGGTGCGCATAAAAATTTTCTTCGAGCCCCTGGCGGATGGCCTCATACATCCACTGCAGGTTCTGGTCGCGACGCTTCTTTTCGAAAAAGCCGTTTTGCTGCGTCAGTTCCAGGTACTCGGCTATACCTTGCCAGATGGTATCGAGCCCGCTTTGCTCCACTGCAGAGCACACGGATACTTTGGGCAGCCAGCCCGAAGACGCCATCGGGTAGAGGTGCAGGGCGTTCTGGTATTCGGCGCGGGCAGCCTTCGCTTTCATCGCATTGGAACCATCCGCTTTGGTGATCGCAATGGCATCGGCCATCTCCATGATACCACGCTTGATGCCTTGCAATTCATCGCCGGCACCGGCCAGCATAAGCAGCAGAAAGAAGTCCACCATGGCATGCACCGCCGTTTCGGATTGACCGACCCCTACGGTTTCTACAATCACGGCATCAAAACCTGCGGCCTCGCAGAGGATGATGGTTTCGCGGGTGCTGCGGGTGACGCCTCCCAGAGACTTTCCAGCAGGAGAGGGGCGGATGAAGGCCTGCGGATTGATGGACAGCGATTCCATACGGGTCTTGTCTCCCAGTATGCTGCCACCGGTCCGCTGGCTGGTGGGGTCTATGGCTAGCACCGCCAGCTTTTTGCCCTGTTCCCGGATGAGATAGTTTCCGAAAGACTCAATGAAGGTGCTTTTGCCTACTCCGGGCACGCCGGTTATACCTATCCGCACAGAATGGCCGGCATGCGGCAGCACTTGGTTGATCACCTCCTGCGCCAGTTCCATATCAGAAGCGAGTTTGCTTTCTACCAGCGTAATGGCGCGGCTGAGCATCACACGGTCTCCGGCCAGAATGCCCGCTACATACTTATCCGCATCGAAACGTTTTACCAAGGCGCTAAAACTACAGGTATAGACATGATTGTTTTACAAATTTAGAATTTATGTGTTACGGAGCCAGCTTATTTGTGGGGAATACTGTGGTGGATCAATTAGGTAGAAGCGACGAATTGCTTAAGTTGGTGCTGTAGCTCTGGGGTTCATGAATGGCTGGCTGTAACTATACCTGCTTGTGCGAGCTTGCCGCTCATATCCTGCTTAGCTGTATAGCTGCGGCTTCATCTGATTCATACCTAAATTGTTTCATAATTTCGCCTGTGCGGCGGGCACTTACTTTTCTCATCAAGGAGAAAAGTAAGCAAAAGAATCAAGACGCTTTTAAACTCGCTGAACGCTCAAACACAAAATCGTCAGTAGTGCACCTGGTAGTGGCTATACCTTCGTAGCTGAGGTTGTAAGTTAGTCTGGCTATACCTGCCAGCTATACCTGCTGCAACATAGCTTATACCTGCTGATTAGTAGCGGCAGAAAGTCCCCCTTCGAAGGG
>NZ_JSYF01000342.1:0-770 GCF_054824225.1 Pontibacter sp. HJ8 | reverse complement strand
AGAATAAATTTTAATGCACATGAAAAAGACAGCAATTTTGGCTTCAATGGCGGCAGCGCTTATGTTCACGGCCTGTGGTGACAACACTTCTTCCACAACAGAAAACAATGCAATAGCAACAGAGGCGGTATCAGCTGAGGGTGGAGAAGCCTATGCAGTAGTTCCTGCTGAAAGCGAACTGACCTGGATTGGTAAAAAAGTAGGAGGCGAGCACTCTGGTACTATCGGCCTTCAGAGTGGTGAACTTCTGGTTGCGAACGATGCCGTAGTTGGTGGCGAATTCACAATCGATATGGCTTCCATCGCCAATACCGATATCACGGCTGCTGAAGACAATGGCAAACTGGTAGGCCACCTGAAGTCTGATGATTTCTTTGGAGTGGAGAAGCACCCGACTGCTACTTTCAAAATTAACAGTGTTAGCCCGATTGCAGATGCTGCAGCTGGCCAGCCAAACTACAACGTTACAGGTGATCTGACGATCAAAGGCAAAACCAACCCGGTAACTTTCCCTGCTACTGTTTCAGTTGAAAATGGCGTAGCAACTGCCAAAGGCGAAGTGATCGTTGACCGTGCCAAGTATGATGTGCGCTATGGTTCAAAGAGCTTCTTCGATGACCTGGGCGACAATGTGATCGACGACAACTTCATCGTATCGCTTAACCTTACTGCCAAGCAGTAATTTTAATTAAGTATTAGTTTCGAATTCCGCTCCGTGTCTGGTTTCAGATGCGGAGCGGTTTTCGTTTAGGGACCAGTTAAAAATGTAG
>NZ_JSYF01000341.1:17654-29358 GCF_054824225.1 Pontibacter sp. HJ8 | reverse complement strand
GACCATGCGGTTCGTCTTCTTCACAGACTCCTTTTAAGCGGGCTATACCTTGCGCCCATGTTTCAGGTATAGCCCGGCTCCATTCATCCTTTCGCCCTCGCTCGCCGGAGGCGAGCGTGCGTTTATTCGGTGGCGTCTCGCCACTTGTGCCTCGGGGCACAAAGGAATGCGGCCAGAGTCCGCCACATACCTCACACTCGCGGGACACGAGCGAGGGCAAGCGACGGTCTGTTCAAAAACTATACCTGTGAATCACATTGTCAAATCTAGCATTCTAACTTCTAAACTCACTAACTCTCTAACTCCCCAACTCCTAAACTCTCAAACTCCTATAACCTGCCTCCGTATGACATAACCAACTAAAAACCAGTGCCTATGAAAGAAGATTTTCTACACTACATCTGGCAACACCAGTACTTCGACAAAACCAACCTCACGACAACAGAAGGGGAGTCCGTGCAGGTGCTCCGGGTAGGTATGCACAATACCGATGCCGGCCCGGACTTCAGGGAAACGCTCGTGAAGGTAGGGGAGGTGGAGTGGTCAGGGAGTGTGGAGATACACCGGAAGGCATCGGACTGGCGGCGGCACCAGCACCACTTTGATTTTAAGTACAACCAGGTGGTGCTGCACGTCGTGTGGGAAGCGGATGAGGCAGTCCGCCGCACGGACGGAAGCCTTATACCTGCCGTGGAGTTGAAATCACGCATTCCACATGCCATGCTACAAACTTATGAGCAGCTGCGCCGGGCACCTGATACGATACCCTGTGCCAGCTTTTGGCCCCGGGTGCCCGACATCACCAAAACCATGATGATGGGCCGCACCCTGACCGAACGGCTGGAACTCAAAGGGGAGGAGGTGCTCCAGCTATTCAATCAATTAGGCAATGACTGGGAAGCGACTGCCTACCAGCTGTTGTGCAAAGGGTTTGGCTTTAAGATCAACCAGGAGCCTTTTGAGCGATTGGCTGGGGCACTGCCGGTGCAGGTGGTGCGCAAGCACCAGACCAGCCTGTTTCAGATGGAGACGCTGCTGTTCGGACAGGCTGGTTTTTTGAACGATCCGGCGGATGAGTACAGCGCTTCGCTTGCCAAAGAGTATACCTACCTGAGCCGGAAATACAAGCTGCAGGAACAGGCCATGCAACGGCATCACTGGAATTTTCTGCGCATGCGGCCTGCCAACTTCCCGACAGTACGGTTGGCGCAGCTGGCTGCCTTGCTCACGCAGCAAAAGAGTTTGTTCTCCCGAATCATCGATACAGACGAACCAAAGCACTATGATGCGCTGTGGCAGGCGCCTGTGTCGGCTTATTGGCAAAAACATTATACCTTTGGGGCAGAGTCGAAGGCAACGCAGGTACAACTGGGAAAGTCGGGGGCACAAAACCTGACGATCAACGTGGCGGTACCGCTGCTGGCCGCCTATGCCTCCTATACGCAGCAGCTCCGCTACCTCGATAAAGCCGTGAATTTGCTCGAGAAGGTAAAGGAAGCGTCTAACAAAGTAACAAGGCAGTACGAAGAACTGGGTTGGAAAGCCGCTTCAGCTGCTGACAACCAGGCAGCGCTGGGGCTCTACAAACTATATTGTCAGCCAGTGAACTGCCTCCGTTGCGCCATTGGCAACAAAATCATGAAGCAAGATATACCAACTACGTGAGTGTACTGATTTACAGCCTGAACCTGCTGGTGCTGGCCGGGCTGGTGTGGTGGCTCTGGAAACAGGACTGGGAAGCAACGCTCAGGCCCTTTTTCTTTCCGGCGCTCCTGCTCAAGCTGTGCTGTGGAGTGCTGCTGGGAGTGTTAAGTTTCCATATTCTGGAGAGAGGGGATACCCAGCTTTATTACAACCGAGCTCAACTGGCCTATGATACTTTTTCGGAACAGGGCCTGGGTACCTACCTGCGCTACCTCTTTTTAAACGACGCCACCGGAACCCCGTTAGCAGCTGTTCAGAGACCTTATTATGAAAGCGTCTGGAATATGTCGAAGCTGCTGAGTATACCGATGGTCCTGACGCAGGGCAATTACTATATCAGTTCGCTATACCTGTCGCTTTTCAGCTTCGCAGGCTTGTGGTTTCTGGTCAATGCCATTACCCGGTTCTTTCCTGCTACGGCTATAGCGGCACTTATTGCTTTCTTATTTTTTCCTTCTGTGTTATACTGGTCTTCCGGCGTGATGAAAGAGAGCTTTCTGATGGGCGGAATGGGGCTGGCGCTGGGAAGTTTCCTGCTCCTGCTCTATGCCGGCAAGCAGAAACGGCAACGGTTGCTATACCTGCTGCTGATCGGTTTGGGAATCTACCTCATCTGGCTGGTGAAGTACTTCGTGGCGGTAGCCCTGGGGCTGATGCTGGTGCTGAGCCTGCTGTTGAAGGCGTTGTTTTATACGGAGAAGTTGAGCAGGTTTCACTGGTCCTGGAAGCTGCTAACGTTGCTGCTCCTATTTACCGGCACGGCACTCCTGGCATCGCAACTGAATCCCAACCTGCATGTGGAGACTTTGCCGGACGCGGTATACCTGAACTATCAGAAAAGCCTGGCTGCGTCAGCGGGCAAGCCCCGGATCGACTTTCCATACCTGGAACCCACTTACCTGAGTTTTACGCTGCATTCCCAGCTTGCTCTGGCAGGTATACTGTTCCGGCCGTTCATCTGGGAAGCGTATAATATAAGGTCTTTTTTAGCCAGTATTGAGAACACCTTGCTGCTGCTGCTCGTTTTCGGTTTTCTTCGGGATCTGTTTCAGGAAAACAAGTGGAAGTGGCAGTATGGCTACCTGGTGGTGGCAGTATTGGTATACCTTTTGGTAATGGGTGTGCTGCTGGCCTATAGTATGCCAAACCTGGGTACACTAAGCCGGTACCGGATCGTGATCATACCCTTCCTGGTATACCTGCTGCTGCTTTGCAACACCAATTCTGCCCTGATGCAGCGTATTCTACCCAAGCAACAGCCAGACTAGAATGCTATGTTGCAGCATGTTGTTGACAATTTGCTGCAGCTACCGCTAACGTAACAAAAACCTTTTCTCCTCAGCAGATTAGCACGATTCTTTGTACCTTTGCCCCTTATTTGAAATAGGCTATGCAAAATCCGGTAATTATACTTGGTGCTCAGAAGTTGGGCACATCAGCACTTGATATTTTCAACAGCAACGAGGTGGTGGTATACTGCTTTCTCGACGACAGCAAGGAACTGCAGCAGCAGGAGATCAACAATGTGTCGGTGATGAGCAGCACCGAAGACGGTGAGTTACTGAAACTGATAGGTAAGAAATGCGATGTGTTTGTGGCCGTAGAGGACTCTGCAGCCCGCAAAGGCCTGATCAAAATGCTGAAGGACGAATACAAAGTGGTACCTGTTAATGCCATTCACCGCTTCAGCTCGGTGTCAGAGTTTGCCTGGCTGGGCCACGGAAATATGATAGCGGCAGGTGCCGTCGTCAACAACAATGCAAAGGTAGGGAACTACAACGTGATCGAGTCGCGGGCTGTCGTCGATGCCAAGGCTGAGATTGGAGATTTCGTGCAGGTTGGTGCAGGAGCCATCCTCAATGCAGAGGTAGTTGTGGAAGATGGAGCCTTTATCGGGTCAGGCGCTGTGATCGTATCCGGTGTGAAGATCGGCAAGAACGCGCGCGTTGGGGCCGGCTCTGTCGTTGTCGCCAATGTGCCTGCCAAAGCCACTGTATTCGGCAACCCGGCTGCCCCCATTAAATAAACTTTTCTGCTGTCCATTGCTGTTTCAAAACTGACGTAGGTCATTTTCAGGTATAGGAGCAGTTTTTACTTTTGCAGTATAATTTTGAATGAGTGATTGAGTGGATGAGTGAATTGGAAATATAATCTGTTTAGCTCTAAATCCTTATAATCCTGATCTAACAATTTAACAAATAACAATTAAACAATTAATTAACACTTAGCTGAAACTAAGCCGTTATGAACAAACCCTACAGCATACTACTGTACTACTGCTATACCCCGATAGCAGATCCTGAGGCGTTCCGGGAGGAACACCATCTACTGTGCCTGGAGCTGAATCTGCTTGGCCGGCTCATCATTTCCAAAGAAGGGGTCAATGGCACGCTCTCCGGTCTGAAAGCGGACTGTGATAGGTACATGCAGCTTATGCATGCCGATCCCCGCTTCGCCAAAACCGATTTTAAAGTAGACGCGTCAGATGAGCACGCCTTCACGAAGCTGCACGTGCGTACCAAAGACGAAATCGTACACTCCGGCCTGCTGCACATCGATCCGAACGCCCGTACCGGTGTTCATCTTTCTCCGAAGGAATTCAAGGACATGAAAGACCGTGAAGATGTGGTGGTACTGGATGTCCGCTCTGACTACGAGCACAGCGTGGGTCGCTTTAAAAATGCCGTTACGCTGGACATCGAGAACTTCCGTGAGTTTCCGGACAAAGTAGACGAGCTGAAGGAAAAATTCAAGGACAAGAAAATCCTGACCTACTGCACCGGCGGCATCAAGTGCGAAAAAGCCAGTGCTTTCCTGTTGGAGCAGGGTTTTGAGGATGTGTACCAGCTGCATGGCGGTATCATCAAGTATGGCATGGAAGCCGGAGGCGAAGACTTTGAAGGTAAGTGCTACGTGTTTGATAACCGGGTGGCCGTGGACGTGAATAAGGTGAACCCGAAGGTGATCTCCAAATGCCATGTCTGCCATACCGAGAGTGACCGCATGGTGAACTGCGCCAACCCGGTGTGTAACCTGCACGTGCCTATCTGCGAAGCATGCGGTGTGGCAATGGAAGGCGCCTGCTCTCCGGAGTGCAAGGAACATCCTGAAAAGCGCCCCTACGACGGCACCGGCTACTATCAGAAACAAATGAATGGCTATAATCCCCTGAAAGGATTCAACCGTCGCAAGACTTCTGACGTAAATAACTAAGTATTCTCTAAAGCTCAGAAAAGCGTGCGCCTACCAGCCACGCTTTTCTTTGTTTACATCCTTTTCAGATGTTAGACGTTAGATATCAGATTTTCACTTTCTGCATATCATTTTTATAGTCTAATGTCTAACCTCTAAAATCTAACATCTAGAAGAAGTGGCAATCCCGGAATCAGAACTGATCATCAATAAGAACGGCACGGTCTATCATCTCAACCTGCTGCCCGAACACATTTCGGATACCATCATCACGGTAGGTGACCCGGACCGGGTACCGATGGTGAGCAAGTATTTTGATGAGATGGATGTGCAGGTGGCCAAGCGGGAGTTTGTGACCCACACGGGGTATTACAAAGGAAAGCGCATCACCGTTATCTCAACAGGTATGGGTACCGATAACATTGACATCCTGATGAATGAGCTGGATGCCCTGGTGAACATCGATTTTCAGTCACGGGAAGAGCACGCCGAGAAAATTGCGCTCAAGATTGTACGGGTGGGCACTTCCGGTTCGCTGCAGCAGGACATCCCGCTGGGCAGCCACCTGGCTTCGCACCATGCCGTCGGGCTGGACTCGCTGATGGAGTTTTACCCGCTGCAGCAGGACGAGAACGAGCAAAGCATTGCCAAAGCGCTACAGGAGCAATTGGGCGTCGGCTTCCGGCCTTACTGTGTGAATGGTTCCAAAAGCCTGCTTGACAAAATTGCGTTTGATATGGTACCGGGCAACACCCTGACCTGTCCGGGATTCTATGCGCCACAGGGCCGCGTGCTCCGGGGCGGGCTTCGCAACCCGGACCTGCTCCAGGTATACCAGGACTTCCGGGTATGCGATTTTAAGCTGACCAATTTTGAGATGGAAACCGCCGGTTACTATGCAATGGGCCGCCTGTTGGGCCACGAGATGCTGTCACTCAATGCCATTGTGGCCAACCGCATCACGCAGGAGTTCGCGCCAAATTCCGAAGAGATCATTGACAGCCTGATCGTGAAAGTGCTGGACCGGATATAAGGCAGTTAGAAAGTTTGGAAGTTTGAAAGGTATAATCGTAGCTCGCGTCCCGCCACTTGTGCGAAGATCACAGACTCAAGCGGCCAGAGTCCGCCACATACCTCACACCCGCCAGAGGCAAGCGAGGAAAACTTTTTACAAAGACAACAGCCAGTATAGAAATTTCTGTACGGGCTGTTTTTTTGTGGGTATAGGCAGCGTGTAAGGGTAAAATGTCCTGACGTTAACTATTTTCTATTTTAAGAATTGATCTGATAGGAAGAAACATGCCGGATTTCAACAGTACGAACTTGTCATCATAACACCATACGGTGGTCTCGACCTGTTTTATATCCCCATCATCGGTGCAGAAGGTGATCGTGGCTTTGTTGCGATACGCGTTGCCAAGTATGGTCGCGCGGTTGGCCTCATAGGAGCGGATGCTGCGGGCTGTAGGGTCCTGCAATACATCTTCCTGGCCAAATCGAAGCATCGGGATGTGCTCCTTTTCAATCTGGTTTACCCTTTTCTTTTTCATACTCTCATTTTTAGCGTGGCAGGTATACAATTACCAAACATGCCAAGGCGAGATTATGGTTCTGCAGAAGCCCGGTTTTAGTTTAGCCGTCAGTCGTCTACAATAGAAATGAGTCCGGTAATGCAGGTATAGCAAATTACCGCTACCTGTCAGGAGTCCAAATAGTTTGGCTACAGGAAGCAGCTATACCTACAACTTCTGCAAAAACGCAATGGTATCTACGCCATCGGCATAATCCCAGGGCATTGGGCACTGGGCGTCGCCGAAAGGAATGCTGCCTTCCAGCCAGCCGTGTGCCGATACCACGCATTGTGTTTTTTTGCTGACGTTGGCCAGTTTGTGGCGCAGGTCCGGAAGGGAAGTGAACGTTTCGTAGAACAGCACAGAGATAGGGGAGACCAGCTGCTCGCTTTCCTGCACCAGCAAAAAGCCGTTGTCAAAGTGTGGTACGCGGTTCACCAGCAGGATGGACTTGTTGTAGTCGTAGTTGTTGTGGTATTTGTGGTGTTCCAGTATGCCTTTGTGGTGCTCGTTGGCTTCAAAAAACTTATCAAAGGTATAGCCTTCCGGTACGTATACTTTGGATACATTGCGGCAGCCCAGGCCAAAGTAGCGGAAAATGTCTTCGCCGAGTGCTTTCAGATCATCCTCCTCCTCGTGGCCGGTCAAGATGCCGATGCTGGTGCGGTTCTTCCGGATGATGTGCGGGCGCTTGGCAAAATAATACTCAAAGTAGCGGGCTGTGTTGTCGGAGCCTGTGGCAATGATGGCATCGGCATCCTTGAGCATATCCACAAACTCAAACTGGTTGGCAAAGGCAGGCTCTAGGGCTACCAGCATGTTGGCCAGTCGGCGCATGAGCACATCATCGTCCGAGCTCAGCTTGGCCAGCAGGTAGTGGCCGCTGATGAGCACAGACAAAAAATCATGGAAACCCACCAGCGGAATATTGCCCGCCATCACAACACCAACCTTTTTAGGTGTAACCTGTTTGAGGTGGTAAGGGTAAAGCCATTCACGGAGGTATTGCTCATTGAGCAAGGTGATGATGCCATTGAGAGCAGAAGAAACGTTTTCTTCGTCGAACCAGGGGTTCTTGGCTTGTGCAACAAAAGACAGGGCCTTGCGCTCTTCCGGCGTCAAATCCTGCAGCTGCTTTCCTAGTTTTATGAAAGCTTCGATCCTGTTCTCTAGTGTCATGGCAACCGTGGCTTTAAAATTTATTTGATAGGGATACTTAATGTTCCTAATTTTGTTCGATAATTAAGTAAAGCGATACAAAAGTATAAAAAATATACAGGAGATACGATTATGGCGATAATGATCACTGATGAATGTATAAACTGTGGCGCCTGTGAACCTGAATGCCCGAATACTGCCATATACGAAGGCGGTATGGAATGGACCTGGGGGGGTGGCACGGCTCTGAAAGAAGTAGAGATTGATGGCGGCGAGGTTATACCTGGTGATGCGGCCCAGCCTCCTATTTCGGATGAGTATTACTACATAGTGTCAGATAAGTGTACGGAATGTATGGGCTTCCATGAAGAGCCCCAGTGCGCTGCGGTCTGCCCGGTGGATTGCTGCGTCGATGACCCGGATTACCGGGAGACAGAAGAAGAGCTTTTGGCTAAAAAAGACTGGCTTCACCAGGCCAGCTAGGTATTGCCCGAATAAAAGCACTGAAGCCTGCCTCTCTGGCAGGCTTTTTTCATTTCTAATGCAATTCAACTAAGGTATGGAAGCACTCATTCATCAGGACAAAACCTTTGACAAGGTGATTTATCCCGGCAAAGCGATCAGGAACAGGGAGTTCGAGGATTGTATTTTCAGGAACTGCGACTTCTCAAACGGTGATTTTTCGCAAAACCGGTTCACCGATTGCCAATTCATGGGCTGCAACCTGGCCATGCTGAAGCTGAACAGGTCCACCCTGAGCAATGTGAGGTTCAAAGAGTGTAAGCTGACAGGTATAAACTTCAGCGAGTGCGAGGAATTCCTGTTTACAGTACGTTTTGAAGGCTGCCTGCTCGATTATGCTTCTTTTTTGAAAAGGAAGATGCCCAAGACGCACTTCATCAATACCTCACTGAAGAATACCGTTTTCGAGCAGGCCATCCTGACCAAGGCAGTTTTTGAGAATACCGATCTGGCCGGCGCTGTCTTCGAGAGAACCCAACTGAACGAGGCAAACCTGGTCACGGCATACAACTACATCATAGACCCTGAACTCAATACGATCAAAAAGGCGAAATTCTCGCAGTATGGCTTAAGTGGTCTGCTGGCGAAGTACGATATTCAGATCCAGTAGCGCTTCTAAGCAGTGTCTGTGCAGGAGTAGTCTAGTAAACAGTAGGTTACTAAGCTTCATTTCGTAAGTTATAATTGCGCCAAATTTCCTAATTTTGTCATCCCATTAGATTGTAGCATAAGATGTCGATATCAACGAAATATAACCCCAGAGAAGTAGAAGAGAAGTGGTACAGCAGCTGGATGCAGCGCGGCTTCTTCCGTTCTAAGCCTAACTCCAAAAAAGAGCCTTATACCATCGTGATTCCGCCGCCCAACGTAACGGGAGTGTTGCACATGGGCCATATGCTCAACAACACGATTCAGGATGTGCTTATCCGTCGTGCGCGCATGAAGGGCAAGGAGGCTTGCTGGGTACCGGGCACCGACCATGCTTCTATCGCTACGGAAGCCAAAGTAGTGGCCATGCTCAAGGAAAGAGGCATCGACAAGAAGGACATCTCACGCGAGGAGTTCCTGACCTATGCCTGGGAATGGAAAGAGAAGTATGGCGGCATCATCCTGGAGCAGCTCAAGAAACTGGGCGCCTCCTGCGACTGGGACCGCACCCGTTTCACGATGGAAGACGACCTGTCTGCTGCTGTGATCGAGGTATTTGTGGACCTGTACCGCAAAGGCAAGATTTACCGGGGCGTACGCATGGTGAACTGGGACCCGCTGGGCGGCACCGCCCTCTCCGATGAAGAGGTGATTCCGAAAGATACCATGGCCAAGATGTACTACCTGCAGTATGAGGTAGCCGATAGCGCCACTTCTGAACTGACCTATATCACGGTAGCTACTTCCCGTCCCGAAACCATCATGGCGGACGTGGCTGTGGCCGTGAACCCGAATGACCCGCGCTATACGCACCTGCACGGCAAAAAAGTACGCATCCCGTTGCTGGGCAAAGAGATTCCGGTTATACTCGATGAGTACGTGTCCATCGATTTCGGTACGGGTGCCCTGAAGGTGACGCCGGCGCACGATCTGAATGACTATGAACTGGGCCAGAAGCACAAACTGCCTACTATCGATATCCTCAACAACGACGGCACCCTGAACGAACAGGCGCAGCTGTATGTGGGCCAGGACCGTTTTGCAGCCCGTCGCAACATCGTGAAGGACCTGCAGGAAGCCGGTTTGCTGGTAAAGATAGAGGAGTATGCGAGCGTGCTACAGACATCGGAGCGTACCGGTGCTGTGATTGAGCCGCGCTTGTCTATGCAATGGTTCTGCAAGATGGACGAGATGGCAAAGCCTGCCCTGGAGGCTGTCATGAACGACGACATTCGGCTGCATCCGCCCAAGTTCAAGAACATGTACCGCTCCTGGATGGAGAATATCCGCGATTGGTGCATCTCGCGTCAGCTGTGGTGGGGCCAGCGTATACCTGCTTTCTATTTGCCGGATGGCTCTTTTGTAGTGGCGACCACCGTTGAAGAAGCCCTGGAAATGGCCCGTGCCGAAGCCGGAAACGAAAGCCTGCAGCTAAGCGACCTGCGCCAGGACGAGGATGTGCTCGATACCTGGTTCTCTTCGTGGCTGTGGCCGATCTCCGTTTTCGACGGTTTTAAAGATCCCGACAACAAGGATATTCTGTACTATTACCCGACCAACGACCTGGTAACGGCTCCGGAGATCCTCTTCTTCTGGGTGGCGCGTATGATCATGGCCGGTTATGAGTTCCGCAAGGAGCCGCCGTTCCGCAACGTATACCTGACCGGTATCGTACGCGATACGCAGGGCCGTAAGATGTCCAAATCATTGGGCAACTCACCGGATCCACTCGACCTGATTGAGCAGTACGGCGCCGATGGCGTGCGTGCAGGTATGCTGTTCAGCTCACCTGCCGGCAATGACCTGTTGTTCGACGAGAAACTGGTGGAGCAGGGTCGTAACTTCTCGAACAAGATCTGGAATGCCTTCCGGTTGATCAAAGGCTGGGAAGTGGATGAGAGTCTGCCTTGCCCGAACGAAACAGCGATCAAGTGGTTCGACTCCCGCTTCAATGAAGCTTTTATCCAGATCGAAGACCACTTCAGCAAGTTCCGTATTTCGGATGCTCTGCTGGCCGTTTACAAACTGGTTTGGGATGACTTTTGCTCCAGCTACCTGGAAATGATCAAGCCGGCTTACCAGCAGCCAATCGATAAGCAAACCATCGATACGACGGTGGTATACCTGGAGCGGGTACTGAAGGTGTTGCATCCGTTCATGCCATTCATCACAGAGGAGATCTGGCATGATCTGAAGGAGCGCAAAGAGAAGGAATACCTGATCGTAGCGGCCTGGCCGAAGCAGGAGAAGTTCGATAAAAAGCTGAATGAAAAAATGGAGGCGGTGCTGAAAATAGTAGCTGCCATCCGTAATATCCGCAACTCCAAGAATATACCGCATACTAAATCGCTTGACCTGGCTATCAAGGTGATGAACGAAGATGGGTATGAGAACTTCATCAGCATCATCCGGAAGCTGGCCAACATCAACGAAATCACCCTGGTGCAGGAGAGCCTGGACGGGGCGATCAGCTTTGTAGAGGCAGGTGATGAATTCTTTATTCCGATGGAGGGCAACATTGACGTAGCCGCCGAGCGGGAACGTCTTCAGAAGGAGCTGGAGTATACCAAAGGCTTCCTCAATTCGGTAGCCAAGAAGCTGAGCAACGAACGTTTTGTAAGCGGAGCGCCGGAGTCTGTGATTGCCAACGAACGGAAGAAGCAGGCAGACGCCGAAGCGAAGATAAACGCGATCGAGCAAAGTTTGGCTTCGTTGTAAGGTATAGCCTGATTGATATGACAGCGGCCGCTCTCGTTAAGGGAGCGGCCGCTGTTTGTTTGTAGAATAGTCTTTGTGATTGAAACGGCTCTGTTTTTGCTTCGTAGCTGCGGTTTGTCTATACCTCAACCTAACGTTGTTGCATAGCTTGGCTTGGCCAGCCGGGCCTTACTTTTTTCCTTGATAAAAAT
>NZ_JSYF01000341.1:0-17644 GCF_054824225.1 Pontibacter sp. HJ8 | reverse complement strand
ACTCGCTGAACGCTCAAACAGTGGAGCGTCGAAACGGTGCACCTGGCTCAGGCTGTTGCTGTGTAGTACAGGTACAAGTATGTCTTGTTATACCTGCCCGCTATACCTGCTCGTGCAGGAATTCTCCCCTTGAGGGGAGCTAGAGGGGTGTTGACAGTAGCTATGAAACAAGAAGTGTCGAACTGTAATTGCAGGCTCCCCTCCTAAGACAAGGAGGGGTAGGGGTGGTTGGACCCGGGATTGCTGCTTGTTGACTAGGGTATAAGCCTCAAGAACAGCATAAAAAAGCTTAATCTGCCTTACTCAACCCCACCACCAGCCTATCCAACTCATCCCGCAGCTTGGGCATCAGGTCGCTCAGGCCGGATTTTCTTTTCGGATAGATAAGTTCCACGTGGCGGTCGTCGATCTTGTACTCCAGCAGCCCCTGCTCGTCTTCTGTGATGTAGTAGAGCCTGATAGGGGCAGCCGTTGTGGAGACGGCGTAGGTCCGGAAGGTGAAGTTGTTCATGATCCGCTGCTGGGTCGGAGCCCGGTCTTCCAGGTAGCGTTGCGTTACGACTGTGTCCAGAGCAATCGAAGTGTCGATCTGGTAAATGGCTTTGATGTCGCCTTCCCCGAACTTCCAGGTATGGATCAGGTGCTTGCCTTGCTGGCTGCTGGTATAGTTGCTCTGCGACAGGTCAATACGGGCTGTCACCATAAACAACTGCAGGTCAGTAGCCACAGTCTGGATGGAAGGGCTCAGGGAAGCGTTGTCGCTGATGTAGACTGACGTGTTGTCCAGTATCTTTGCGTCCTTTTCAATATCGCGGGCCAGCTGCAGATCAGCAACCTGGTTTAAAAAGAGTGAAAGAAGCAACGGAAACAGCAGGTGTAGGTAGATCATGTCCTTGGGGTTAGTGCTCTTCTCCTGTACTCAAATATTGTGCTAGAAGCTACAAACGCGAACTGTCTACTACTTTCCAGCTTATATTGCCGTTGTTTACTTCGTACTTCAGGATCATAAAGCCGCCGATGTGGCCATCTTCGTAATACGCCATGGCATACCGGTCGTTGAGGATGCGGCTGTCGCGTATCGCCATGGTGCCGCCTACTACGCCCTCTGTCGGTATAAGCTGACTTTGCTTGCGGTTGAGGTCGTTCATCAGGTCCGCTTCCGGATTCCGGAGTCCTTTTTTTCGCAGCTTCTGGATGTCGCTTTCGCTCAGGCTGCCCAGTTCATCCACAAACTGGGTTCCAGCGGGTGGCACGAGCTCCATCGTGTCCGGCGGCAGCACCATTTCTTCCAAAGAGTCCGCGGTCGTTTGTTCCTGCCCCAGTTGCTGGTCTGTTTCGGCCAGTTTCGTGTCAGCTATATGCAGGCGGCTTTCCGCCTCATTCTTTTTCCAGTAAAAATAGAGCGCTGCAAACAAAAAAATGGCAGCTAATATCCAGGCGATGGCAGTTTTCATGGTCTTATAGGCGATGGTAGTGGTTCAGTCTGTAAACGGGAAGTAGGATAAAACAGATTTATCAATATTAGTAAAAAGGCATGTTTAAAGCTATACCCATAAAGAAAGCCTGCCCCGATTACAGAGGCAGGCTTTCTTATTATGTGCTATACAGTGGACTATATCTGCTTTATCCCAAGCTTAACCGATCACAGGATATCCAAGTTATTTCGAATGGTCTTGTGTCTTGTATCTAAAATCGTGTGTCTTAAGGCTTAAATCGCTTGGTTCACATCGAAGTTCTCCAGGTAATCAGCCACGCGGCGCACGAACATACCACCCAGCGAACCGTCTACTACGCGGTGGTCGTAGGAGTGCGACAGGAACATGAAGTGGCGTATACCGATCAGGTCACCTTCCGGCGTCTCGATCACAGCAGGCTTCTTCTTAATAGCGCCCACAGCCATAATGGCCACCTGCGGCTGCATGATGATCGGAGTGCCCATCACATTGCCGAACGAGCCTACGTTCGATACGGTATAGGTGCCGCCCGCCAGGTCATCCGGTGTCAGTTTGTTGATACGGCCACGGTTTGCCAGGTCATTCACTTTCTTGGTCAGGCCGTTCAGGTTCAGCTGGTCGGCATTCTTGATGTTGGGTACGATGAGGTTGCCGCTTGGCAGGGCCACCGCCATACCTACGTTGATGTCTTTGTGACGGATGATGCTACTACCGTCCACAGACACGTTGATCATCGGGAAATCCTGGATGGCTTTGGCAATGGCCTGGATGAAGATAGGGGTGAAGGTCAGATTCTCGCCTTCACGCTTCTTATACACATCCTTCCACTTGTTGCGCCAGTTTACCAGGTTGGTCACATCGGCTTCTACGAAGGAAGTCACGTGCGGCGAAATGCGCTTGCTGTCCACCATTCGGTCGGCGATCATCTTGCGCATGCGGTCCATCTCGATGATCTCTGCGTTGCCGCTGTAAGAAGCTGCCGGCCTGGAGGCAGCAGGAGCAGCCGGGGCCGGCGTGGCTTGCGGAGCTGCAATCGCCGGCGCCTGCGGAGCAGCAGCTTGCTGCGGTGCCTGGCTGCGGTTCTCCACATAAGCCATGATATCTTTTTTAGACACGCGTCCTTCTTTACCGGTGCCGGGCACAAACTCCAGCTCCTGCATCGAAATGCCTTCTTCGCGGGCAATATTGAGCACGAGCGGGGAGTAGAAACGGCCGGAAGCCGGCTGGTCCAGGCGGGCTACAGCCGACTCAGCAGGTGCGGCAGTGGCAACAGCAGGTTGTGCGGCAGCCTGAGGAGCAGCAGCGGCCGGAGCCTCCGTGGCAGCCGGAGCAGCAGCACCAGTGTCTTCACCGTTCGTAGAAATGATCGCGATAGGAGCGCCTACGGCTACTACATCGCCTTCCTTTACGAGTATCTCCTTCAGCACACCGCCTTGTATGGCGGGTACTTCAGTGTCCACTTTATCTGTAGCTACTTCCAGTACCGATTCGTCCTGCTCAATGGTATCGCCCACATTCTTGAGCCATTTCAAAACGGTGCCTTCCATGATACTCTCGCCCATTTTGGGCATAATCATTTCTACAAGTGCCATATGTTAATGTTGATCGTTTTTATTTTTGGAATAAAAATAAAGGATAGAAGTCAAAGTGAATGATCACTCAACTTTGTCCTGAATCTGTTGCCTAAAGGACTTTTGCCCCGAAAAGTCAGACAAAGTTAATGATTTTAGCCTATTCCTCAACCGCGGTGTTCAAACTTTGCCGGATCAGGTTGAGTACGGCCAAGGCTGTATACTCAATATTGAGCTGACGGTTTTTGTTGTACTGGAGCAGTTTGGCTTTTGTGCCGTTCTCGTCGGCATACGCGATCCAGATCGTGCCGACAGGTTTTTCAGCCGTACCACCTTCCGGGCCGGCGATGCCGCTGGTAGCCACCCCAATGTCTGTTTTGAATTTAGCCCGCACATTTTCGGCCATTTCGCGCACCGTGGCTTCGCTAACGGCGCCGTGCTGCTGCAGGGTGTCGGGTTTTACCAGTAGCTCCCGTATTTTTACCTCGTTGTGGTAAGCAATCACACTCCCCATGTAGTAGGCGGAGCTACCGGGGATACTCGTGATCTTGTGGGCCAGGTAGCCGCCGGTGCAGCTCTCAGCGGTGGCGATCGTGAGCTTTCGCTCTTTCAACTGCTGACCCAGCGCTTCCTCGAGCGGTACCTCACCGTAGGCAAAGATGGCCTTGGGTATAAGGTCGGTGAGTTTCGTTACTTCCTGCTCCAACTCCTGTTCCAGTTGCGCTTTATTTTCTCCGGTACCGGTCAGGCGCAGGCGCACACCCCCCAGGTGCGGAAGGTAGGCGAGCCGGATGTGCGGTGGCAGGCTGAGCTCCCAGTCTTCGAGCTTGTCAGCCAGCATAGACTCAGGTATACCAACTGTCTGCACCACTTTGTGGATGATCTCCGGTGTTTTAAAATAAGCCTTCAACTGAGGCAGCACGATGTCTTCCATCATACGCTTCATCTCAAAGGGTACGCCCGGCATGGACACAAACACTTTGTCTTCTTCCTCAAACCACATACCGGGGGCCGTGCCCAGCACATTGCGCACCGGGGTGCAGGAAGCAGGAAGGAATGCCTGCTGGCGGTTGAGTTCGGTGAGCTCGTAGCCGCGGGCCTTGAAAAGTGCTGCCACGTCAGCTAGAGAGGGTTCGTGCAGTTTTAGCTCTGTATGAAAGTAGTCAGACAGCACATTTTTGGTCAGATCATCTTTGGTGGGACCCAAGCCACCGGTGATCAGGATAATGTCTGCCCGCGTTTTGGCAGCATCAAGCGCTGCCACGATATGGTCTGCATTGTCCGATATAGAAGTGATCTGTTTCACCCGGATCCCGATCCTGGTCAGTTCGGTTCCCATCCAGGCAGAGTTGGTGTCCACGATCTGTCCGAAGAGGATTTCGTCACCAACTGTAATGATTTCTGCATTTACCGCTTTCATAGGTTTAAATTTGGTCTGATTTGTGCGTTGGTATGAAAAACTGATTCAAGTTAAAGATGTTCGCGTGATATGGTACATGCCTGGATTTATTTTCTTTAATTTCATCCAAATTTGCAGGTACCATACGCAACATCTGCTGCTTCAAAATTAACCGTATATGAAAAAATTAATTTACACTTCTCTTGTAGCCCTTGTACTCGGTACATCGGCCTGTACAGTTGCCGAAGTGCAACGCACTGTGGATGGCGTCCTGGCCGGCACAGGCACCGGTATCGGCGGAGCCGTTACCCAGAACGAGGTCGCTTCCGGCCTGAAGCAGGCCCTGGAGGTCGGTATCAAAAACGGAGCAGGCCAGGCATCGCAGACAGACGGGTATTACAAGAATTCCCTCATACGCATCCCTTTCCCGCCGGATGTAAAGAAGGTGGAGAATACCTTGCGGCAGATAGGCTTGGGCGGTGAAGTGGACCGCTTTGTGATGACCCTGAACCGGGGTGCCGAAGATGCTGCCAAAAGCGCTGTGCCGATCTTTGTCACCGCCATCAAGCAAATGACGATTGCTGATGCCTGGAACATCCTGAAAGGAGATAAAGACGCTGCCACCCAGTACCTGAAGCGTACGACCTCCGCGCAACTGCAGACTGCCTTTATGCCGGTGATCCAGAGTTCGCTGGAAAAAACGAATGCCACGCGCTACTATACCGATCTAGTCACCCGCTACAATCAGATTCCGATGGTGCAGAAGGTGAATCCCAACCTGAGCGAGTATGCAACCCAGAAAGCCATGGACGGACTTTTTCTGCTGGTAGCCCAGGAGGAGGCCAATATCCGCGAAAACCCGATCGCCCGTACAACGGAGCTGCTCAGACGGGTATTTACGAAGGAAAACCAGTCCTAAGCTACAGGCCGCATCAGATACTGCTCTACCCGCTCTCCCCAAAAGGAGAGCGGGTATTTTTTTTCAAAACATTACACCCTGATTAAAAGTACAATACAGCAAAATTTTAGTTGTCAGTGAGATAGGTATAGAGTGGCCTGATTATGGAAAACAAACTATTCAAATATAGCCCTATTACCAAAGAAAAGGACCTGGATGTGTTGATTGAGGAAATAGGGGATGCACGCGTGGTGATGCTGGGGGAGGCTTCGCATGGCACATCCGAATACTATACCTGGCGAACGGCCATCTCGCGGAGACTGATCGAGGACAAAGGCTTTGATTTTATTGCGGTGGAAGGGGACTGGCCCGAAAGCTATGCTGTGAACCGCTTTGTGAAAGGCTATCAGAATTCGGGGCGCAAAATAGCCGATGTGCTGGAGGTATACAGGCGCTGGCCTACCTGGATGTGGGCCAACTGGGAAGTGGCTGCTCTCATCGAGTGGCTCCGGGACTTCAACCACCTCCGGACGGTACAGGAGAAGGCCGGCTTTTACGGGCTGGATGTCTACAGCCTCTGGGAGTCGCTGGAGCAGGTGCTCAAGTACCTGGAGAACAAGGATGGCAAGGCTGTTGAAGCTGCCCGGAATGCGGTACAGTGTTTTGAGCCCTTTAACCGGGACCCGCAGACCTACGCCCAAGCGACGGCCTTTGTCCCGACTGACTGTGAAGACGAAGTAGTGCATATGCTCGAGCAGGTTTCCAGACGCCCGGTACACCCAAGCGATCCGGAACATGAGTTCAGTACAACACAGAATGCACTGGTGGCTGTCAACGCGGAAAAGTATTACCGGGCCATGATCAGAGGCGGGGTGAATTCGTGGAACGTGCGCGATACCCACATGATGGAAACGCTCGACCGCCTGCTGAACTTGCACGGACCCAACTCCAAAGCCATCGTATGGGAACACAACACGCACATCGGGGACGCCAGCTATACCGACATGGCAGAGGATGGCATGTTCAACATCGGGCAACTTGCCCGGGAGAGGTATGGCAGGGAACAGGTAAAGCTGGTGGGCTTTGGCACTTACCGGGGCAACGTGATCGCAGGCAAGTCGTGGGGAGCACCTATGCAGAAAATGGATGTGCCGCCCGCCCGGGAAGGCAGCTGGGAACACCTGCTGCACCAGATGAGTACGGATGACAAGATCATCCTTTCAAAAGACCTGCGAAACATACCCGAGCTCCGTCACCGCATCCCGCACCGGGCGATCGGAGTCGTGTACGATCCCAAATTTGAGCAGTTTGGCAATTATGTGCCTACCGTTATACCCGAGCGCTACGATGCCTTCCTTTACTTTGATGAAACAGAAGGCGTGCACCCGCTCCACATGAAGGCCAGAGGCGCCAAAGAGCCGGAGCTGTACCCTTGGAATTACTAATGAGCTGATTTTATACCTTCTATACCTGAAAATGCCTCTGTACCCGATAAGGTATAGGGGCATTTTTTGTAGGTATGCCGTTCAAGTCAAGTCGCTCCGGAATGCGATAAATCCGACTATTGTGAGGACTTCGCGCCGCCATGTTTGAATTAAGCTTTGGATTCCTGATATTTAAATGGAAAAACGGGAACAGGCAAATCGTGAAAAAATACCCTTTACTTCTGATTCTTTTACTCTTCTTTACTATCCCTTTATCCGCCCAGGTAAAGAATGAAGGTATACCTTATATCCGGAATTATTCCCTCAAAGAATACCAGGCCTCTCCTCAGAACTGGGCCGTCGTGCAGGATCACCGGGGGATCATGTATTTCGGCAACAACTATGGCGTGCTGGAGTTTGATGGGAACCATTGGCGCCAGATCGGGCTGCCGAACCGGTCCACCATACATGCGCTGGCGATCAGTAAGGCCGGCAGGATATACGTCGGTGGTCAGAATGACTTTGGCTACCTGCAGCCCGATGACCGGGGCGTTATGCAGTTTGTGTCGCTTAAAGGTATAATTGAAGCAAAGCATCAGAATTTTGCCGATGTGTGGAGCATCTATACCCATGAGGATGAAGTCTACTTTTGTACCGTAACAGGAGTCTACCATTACAGGAATGAGCAAATCAAGGTATACAAAGCCCCTGTCGAGCCTTCCGGCTTCCCGTTCTATGTACACGGCAAGTTGCTTGTCCCTGTTACCGGGAAAGGCATCTATGAATTGGAGGACGAAAAGCTGGTACAGCTACCGGGCAGCGAGAAAATGGCTCCTTACAGCATTGCCTCCATACTGCCCTATCCGGGCGGCAAGGCCCTGATCGTGACAGAAGAGCATGGAATTTTTATGTACGATGAATACACCGGTTTCAGCGCCAGCAAATGGGCCATAAATGAGTTCCTGATCAGGAATAAAGTCAATACAGCCACCGCTTTGTCCGAAGGGTACGCCATTGGCACCATCCTGAACGGACTCCTTATCATTGACTCGGAGGGTAACCCGTTGCAGCACCTGAACCGCGAAAAAGGGCTTCAGAACAGTACGGTTCGCAGTATTTACCAGGATCAGAAAGGCAACCTGTGGCTGGCCCTGAACAACGGCATCGATTATGTAGAATCCAATTCTCCGTTTACCGTGTACGATATCCGGTCCGGGTTGCCTGGAACCGGCTATACCTCCCTGCTGGACAAGAAAAGATTGTTCCTGGGGACAAGCGATGGCCTGTTCTACAAAACCTTGTCTGAGCAGGAGAACACGCTCAATCCCCTGCCTTTTACGCGTATCGGCAATACGGAGGGGCAGGTCTATAATCTGCAGAAGATACAGGACAAGTTATTGCTGTCTCATCACAACGGCCCTTATGAGATCATCGGGGATAAGGCCGTCAAGCTATCGGACCATCGCGGCGCCTGGCTGTTTATGCAACTCAAAAAGCATCCGGGCTACATCGTCTGCGGAACGTACTATGGCTTGCTGCTTTACCAGATGGTCAATGGCCAACTGGAGTTCCGCAGGAAGCTCGAAGGCTTTGACGAATCGGCCCGGATAATGGAGGAAGACAGCGACGGCAGTATATGGGTTGCCCATGGGTATAAAGGTTTATTTAAACTGAAATTGTCCGATAACCTCGAGAAGGTGGAAAAAGTCAGCTTTTATAACCAGAAGCATGGTTTCCCGTCCGATATCGGCATCAACGTGTTCCGGATCAATGGCAAGCTGGTTTTTACAGGTTTGCATGGAGTTTACTCTTATAACGGCCGCACAGATCGGTTTGAGTTATATGGGGAACTGAATAAGCTCTTTGACGCAGCCAAGCATGTAGGAAAGCTGTTCGAAGACAGAGAAGGGGACATCTGGTTTTCGGCAGGAGATGAAATGGGCTTCATCCGAAAGCATAGCAACGGCAGCAACGAAGTTGTGAAAAGTGTGTTCAACAGGCTGGATGGAAAACTGATCGGGGGCTTTGAACACATGGCCTATTACAACAGCCAGAATGTGCTCATCGGCATTGACGAAGGCTTTGTGCACTACCGGCCTACTTTCCTGCAGGAAAAGAGCCTCGAAGAAAAATTCTATACCCTGATCAGGCAGGTGCGAGCCGGCACCCAGACCACCGATTCGCTCATCTATGGCGGCTCTCAGGTAGAGGAAAACGTTGAAGCAAAGCAGGTTTTTGCATCGCTCCCTTATACCTTGAATTCGCTTAAATTTACGTTTGGAGCAATCGTCTACGATGGTATAGAAGATGTGCAGTACCAGTACTACCTGGAAGGTTTTGACCAGGGCTGGTCCCCGTGGATGAGTACCCTGCAGAAAGAATATACCAACTTGCGGGAAGGTACCTATACCTTTCATGTGCGGGCCCGGAACATCTATAACCAGGAGAGTGATGAGGCAACCTTTACCTTTGCTGTGGCACCCCCCTGGTACCGGTCCGGCTGGGCGTATACCCTGTATGTGCTGTTGGGAATCCTGGGGCTCTTTCTGCTCAAGAAAGTGATTGAAAAACGCATCAGTCAAACTGAAAAGCGACTGCAGGAGGAGCAGGAAAAAGCGCTTAAGCTGAAAGAGGCGCAGCACATGGAAGAAGTGCTGAAAGCCGAGAAGGAAATCATCCGCTTAAACAACGAGAAGTTGGAAGGGGAGCTCAACCACAAATCGAAGGAACTGACCTCATCGGCCCTGCATGTGATGCAGAACATGGAAGCCGTGCACAAGGTGAAAGATCAGCTGGAACGCGTGATGGAGCAGGTGGCCGATAAAGATACCCGGCAGCAGCTCAAGAAGATACTGCGGTCGGTGGATGAAGAGATCAAGATCGAAAACAACTGGGAGCAATTTGAGCTTCACTTTAACCAGGTACACCAGGACTTTCTCAGACGCCTGAGCAACGACTACCCGGACCTGACCTACAAGGATCTGAAAATGTGCGCTTACCTGCGGCTCAACTTGTCGAGCAAAGAAATAGCCTCTTTGCTCAAGCTGTCGTTGAGAGGCGTGGAAACCAGCCGCTACAGGATCAGGAAAAAGATGAACCTGGACCAGGACGCCAGCCTGACAGAATCAATTCTTAAATATTAACCCTCTACGAAGCTGCTTTTACGGCTGCTTCCTACTTTCAGCTGCAATTCAAGCTATACAAAAGCGCCCGGCAGAACCGGGCGCTTTTGTCTTAATCATTAGTCTCACTATAATTTCATTTATACCTCCCTGCAGAATTCAGGACTTGAGGAGGTTAGTTTGTTCCAACCAGATCAGGACCCTCCAGCATGAATTTCCTGACCTGGTCCCCGATCCGGATCTCAAACTCGCCGGGTTCGGTTACCTGCTTGCCTTCGCGGTTGGTATAGCTCAGGTCAGCGGCTGTCAGCGTGAACGAAAGCGTTTTGCTTTCACCCGGCTGCAGGGCTATTTTCTCAAAACGGCGCAGGCGCTTCACATCCGGTGTGATGCCTGTGGCATAGAGGTCGGATGAGTAGAGATGCACCACTTCTTTGCCGGCTACTTTTCCGGCATTGGTTACCTGTACACTTACCTCGATCGGTTCGCCCATTTTCACCTTTTCCTTCAGGCTGAGGTTTGCATACCTGAACGTGGTATAGCTCAGGCCGTGGCCGAACTCATATTGCGGGTTATAGTCCGCTTCGTAGTTATAAACGCCTTCAGCCTTGCGCTGCTCGGCTGAGGGTTTGTGTATGAAAGGGACCAAAGCATTCGGGTAATGCGGGTAGTTGTAAGGCAACTTGCCCGATGGGTTCACATCCCCGAACAGCACATCAGCCAGGGCATCGCCGCCATAGTTGCCGGGCTGGTAAATCTGCACGATCCCTTTCATCTGCTGCTCAAAGCGGCTGATCACGCGTGGGCGGCCTTCGTTCAGCACCAGTATGACCGGCTTACCGGTCTGTGCCAGCTTCCGGGCCAGGTCCGTCTGCAGGTCCGAGATGTAGATGTCGTTGATGTTGCCGGGGGTTTCCGTAGACGTGTTTTCGCCAAGGCACAGGATGATCACATCCGCTTTTTTAGCAGCGGCGATGGCACTCTCCATTTTATCCGCGAATTCTTCGTAATAAAAACCGTCCATCTTGTAACTCACCCCGGGAACGAAGGTCACGTTGCCGGCTCCTATTTCCTTCTGCAGCGCTTCCACGATCGTGTTATACCTGCCGGCAAATTCTTCTACTTTCTCGCCCTGCCAGGAGTAGGTCCAGGCGCCGTTCAGTGTCCGCATGCTGTTGGCATTCGGACCGGTTACCAGCACTTTCATCCCTTTCTTCAGAGGCAGTATATTGTTTTCGTTCTTGAGAAGGGTGATGGATTCTGCTGCCATCTGGTAGGCGGCATCTTCGTGCTCCTTGCTGCCAAACTTCGGATAATCGGCCGGATTGGTAGTCGGGTTTTCAAACAGGTTCAGGTTGTGCTTTACCCGCAGAATGCGCCGGACAGCGTCATCGATACGTTCCTGCTTTACCTTGCCTTCCTTCACCAGTTCCACCAGACCATTGCAGAAAGGCTCGTACTGATACGCCACCATCGACATGTCTATACCTGCATTGATGGCCAGCATAATGGCCTCTTTCATAGTGGCAGCTACCTTGTCGCGGGTATGCAGGTATTCGATGTCTCCCCAGTCGGTTACAACCAGCCCTTTGAAGCCCAGCTCCTCCTTGAGTAGTTTGGTGAGGATGTCGTGGTTGGAATGCACCGGTACCCCGTTGATGATGCCCGAGTTGATCATGATCGTCTGGGATCCCGCCTCGATGGCTGCTTTAAAGGAGGGCAGGTGGTACTCGCGCAGGGCTTCTTCCGAGATATAAGTAGGTGTTCTGTCTTTGCCCGAAGTAGGTACCTGGTAGCCCAGGAAGTGCTTCATGCAGGATGCCACATGCTCCGGATGGCCGATGCTGTTATCATTTCCTTCATAGCCCTTTATCATCTGTACACCCAGTTCTGAGATCAGGTATGGGTCCTCGCCAAAGGATTCGAACTGCCGGGAAAAGCGCGGGTCCGGGGCAAGGTCCAGCACAGGGGAGAAGTTCCAGGGAATGGAGCTGGCGCGGGTTTCGTAGGCCGTGATCTCGGCACCGCGTCGTACCAGCTCCCGGTTACGGCTGGCCGCCATCCCGATCTGTTGCGGAAACATGGTGCCGCCGGCGGTATAGGTAGCGCCATGTATCTGGTCTACGCCGTAAATAACAGGCACTTTAAGTCGGGTCTGGTTCATCGCCATATCCTGAATCTGGCTGATGATGGCATACCATTGTTCCGGCGTACGTGCCCGGTTGTTGGCCGTGTTCAGAACGGATCCGATCTTGTAGTCTACCAGTGCTTTCCGGAGCTCCGTCGTGTCAAGTGTCAGTGGCTCTGCGCTATAGAACCTGTTGCCCCCTTTGCCTACCACGTCCAGCGTGATCTGGGCCATCTGGCCTACCTTCTCTTCGAGCGTCATCCGGCTCAGCAGGTCTTCTATTTTCCGGTCTGTTTCGGATTGGGCAGGAGCCGCCTCAACGGTCGTAGCGGTATCTTCGGAAGGGGCAGTGGCGGGTTTCTGTGTCTGGCAGCCGGATAGCAACGCATAAGCTAAAAAGGCCGTCAGGGTTACATTCTTTAAGTACATGTTTTGGGGAATTGAGGTATGCGGTTTATGTTAAATTCTGTTTCGAAGAAAGTTCTTCCTCCTGCTCGGGTTGAATCTTCAGGACCTTTCTCATTTTATACCCTTTCTGAAAAGAGCAGAAGTGGTTGGTCTTCTGTTTGGTATAGCCCAGTTTTCGGGCTGACTTCTTTTTGCGTGCTACCATACGTAAGTGCCTACTGCCCCTTTGTTAAGCGTGGTGGTGACCAGCTTGCTTTTGTGGCGGATGTTAAAGGTCCGGCTGGACTGACCCTCATTGAGCACGATCAGGACCTTGTCTCCGTTGGGTGCCTGGAAAGCCACATTCGGCAGGGAAGCCGGCATAGTGGAGCCAATCCGGATTGCACCCGGCCTTACAAATTTGGATGCATGCGCGATGATATAATAAGCCGGGTTGCGGATAACACCCCCATTGATCGTGACGGCTCCCAGGCATTCGGTGCAGCCGCCTTCAGTGTGCGGGTCCTGTTTGGCATCTGCTGCCAGGTTCCATTCCAGCACCGTTTTACACCAGTTTCGGGTGGCCCCTATGATCAGGTTTTTGGTATGCCAGTTCAGATCGCCTGCCAGGTTGCCCGGCGCGCCGATCCATTGCTCTGTGAAGTATAGGTTTTTGTCGGGATGGGCTTTGTGTACCTGGTCCAGGGCATCTATTGTGCCGCCGTAGAGGTGAAAGGCTGAGCCATCGATGTATTTCTTCGCTTCCGGGTCATTGAGGATACTGATGGGATAATCTACCCGGTCGGCGTTGTGGTCATACACAATGATTTTGGTGCTGATGTTAGCTGCCTGGAAAGCGGGGCCCAGGCTTTGCTTGATAAACTGCGCCTGATCCGGAGACAGCATCAACAGGCTGGGGTTGTTGCCCGGGTGCAGGGGCTCGTTCTGTACCGTGATGGCATCGATGCGTATACCTTCGGCGGCCATTTTCTGGATATACCTGACAAAGTACCGGGCATAGGCATCGTAAAACTCAGGTTTTAAGCTGCCGCCTTTGGAGTTGTTGTTTGTTTTCATCCAGGTAGGAGGGGACCAGGGCGAGCCCATGATCTTGATATCCGGATTGATGGCCAGTATCTCCTTCAGCACAGGTATAAGGTCCTTCCGATCCGGGTCCAGGCTGAATCTGGCCATCTCAGGGTCTGTCTCACCCGCCGGCAGATCATTGTAGGAGAATACATAACTGTCCAGGTCGGATGCGCCGATGCTGACCCGCAAATAACTGACCCCGATGTTGGTGCCATCTGTGGCAAAGAGTTCCTGCAGCAGGGCCGTACGGGCAGCAGGAGACATTTTATTGAGCAGCATCGCACTCCCCCCGGTCAAGGTATAGCCGAATCCGTCGATTGTCTGGAAGGTTTGGGTCGTGTCCAGCTCGATGGTGGGATGCTGATTTTCGGCTGCTCCAAAAGCAAGCGGAGTATTTTGTTGCTTAAAAAGAACGGAAGCAGCTGGATCTGTGAGCCAGAAGGCCACCTTCTCGAAGGATGGTTCAGCAGGTCCGTCCCCATCCGAGTTCTGGTCTGTAATATCTTTGGTGCAGGAAAGAAGCGCAGGAATAAGCAGGAGTAAAAGCCAATTTTTCCGGAAGCAGTTGAAAGCAGCGTAGTTCACGTGGGTATAGTAAGTGGTGGTTGAAGTCTGTTTACAAAAAGGGATATCTCAAGCGGAATAAGCTGAGTAAAAGCTGTGGCTATTGGATCATTTTATAGACCCGTACATAATCTACCTCCATCGCTTGCGGGTAAACGCCGGGGTCAACTCCCTGGGCTCCGCCCCAGTTCCCCCCAACGGCTATGTTGAGGAGTAAGTGAAATCTTTTATCAAAAGGCCAGACTGCAGAGCCCTTGCCTTCATTTACAAATTCGAAAACCGGCTGGTCATCTATGTAGCCGCGGATGGCATACGGCGTCCAGTCTACCCGGTAGAGATGAAACTCTGTGCTGGCAGTAGGGATAACTTTGCTCTTGCCTTTCTGGGTGTTTTTGCCGTGGTTATACGCGTCTGTATGTACCGTGATGTGGACGTTGTTCTGGTCATAGCCGACATGCTCCATGATATCGATCTCGCCGGATTTTGGCCAGCCGCCATAAGCCCAATCGGTTGGCAGCATCCAGATGGCCGGCCAGGTGCCTCTGCCTGTCGGGAGCTTGGCCTTTATCTCGAAACGGCCATACAAAAAGTCGCCTTTGTCTTTCGTAACCAATCGGGCAGAGGTATACTCTTTGCCCTCTTTGCTTTCTTTTCGGGCTGTGATTTTGAGGATGCCCTCCGACACGCTCGCGTTGCTGGTGCTGTTGGTATAGTACTGCAGTTCGTTGTTGCCCCAGCCGGTTCCACCTATATCGTACCCCCACTTGGTTGGGTCGGGCTGACCGGTATAGTTGAATTCATCTGTCCAGACAGGGGTGGCTTCAAACTTCCAGTTCAGGTCCTGGGGAGGTTTGGGCTGTGAGATATACGGTTTCGGCTCTTCTGTTTTGGAGCAGGCCAGGGTTGCTAAAGACAGAAAAAGCGTGGTGGCTATGGATAGCATGTGCGTTGTTTTTAGGTTGCCGGAAGAGAACATAAGAGAAGGCTTGTAATGGGCTTGCCGTAGGTATAGATTTACGCCGGTGGCAGCGCCAGGATAAAGTAGAGTGTGGTAAAAAATCAGCCGGAATCAGAAAAGACCCCGGCTGATTCAGTTTTTCACTATGGTTCTAATCTGAAATCATCCAGGAAGAAAATGCCCGGGATAAAGTTGCCTTCCCCGCCGATCTGGATAACGACTCTGTTCAGGTCCTTTCTGTCTGCGTAGGGCGCAAAGTTGAACGTGAGTTCCACCCATTTGTCAACCTCATTTACCTGCTGCTTGATCTCCACCTGGTTCACCCACGGCTGAGCCGACGTGCCGTTCTGAAGTTTCACGGATACCTGCTTGAGCAGATTCTTGATGGCCCAGTCTTCGCCTTTGGCTGTTGTAAAATCGTTGTAGCTCGGCACAAAGACTTTCAACTTGAACACATTGCGGGTCTTCAGATCAAAGTCAAAAGCAAAGTCCGTGAACATGTTGGCAAATTCGTAGGTCTGGCCTTCCTGCTTGACATACATGGCTACCTTGGCTGACTTGTTGATCCCAAGCGGAGCCGGATTGTCGTAGCTTTCGTTCAGCGTCAGGTTTTCTTTTTTCCAGGTTACATTGCCGGCTTCATCAAAGTTGTCAAACATGTTCTCCATGCGGTACGGGCGTACCTCAACCGGGTGTGTAAAGCCCTTTGGCACGAGGCGAATCCACCAGGCATTTGCAGCATTGGCTCCGTCGGCGCCTTTCAGGTATAGCTCGTTCTCTGCTAACTTGAGGATCTCGTAACGGGATACGCCGGTATAATAAGCGATAAATCCTTTGTTGGAAAGCACCAGGAATTTCTTTCCGCCTTCTTCTACTACACTCCACACCATGTTGGCAGGAGGGGTGTGAGGCAAGGTATAGTCAGCACTCTGGGCTTTCCCTCCTAAGCCGGCAGCGTTAGAACCGTTTACAAACGTGTTGCCATTGTTCTGGTAGGTATAGGCAAAGCCGTTCAGGTTAAAGGTCATCTCATCATCGTAGAGCCCTTCGGAAGCTTTGTCATTCGGTGGCGCAGACCACCACTCCGGGGTGGCTGCTGCAAGCGGACCTACGCCCATGTGGCCTGCCTTATGCCGGTCCACCACCCAGGTTTTGCCAGTTGCCTTGTCCGCACCGCCTGTCAGGAAGTTGTAGTCTTCTCTGTTCAGCATCGCCACGTTGGTTTTGGCAATAGAAACCGACTGTGTGTTGGTCGCATAGCCACCGCTTGTGAAAACCGTAAGTTTTACGGTATAGCTGCCTTCCACCGGGAACGATCCTGTCACCTGGTTTCCTTCCGCTGTGGTCCCATTTCCGAAGTCCCAGATAGCTTTGAAAGCTCCCGGGGTTTCGTTGGTGAAAGTGATAATGTTCGGATTGGTCGCTGTAGGGGAAGCCTTGAACTTCACCATGTCAGCCTTGGGCGCAGGCGCTAGCCCGCCCTCCATTTCTTCGGGCGTACAACCCGCAAAGGAGGCTGCCACCAGTGCCATAGCCAGATACGCGTAAACTCTGGATATAAGTCTATTGTATTTCATGATTTTCTTATGTTAAAGTTAAGAACCTGACGTCTATCTGTATGCTGGGTTCTGCTCAAGTTTCGTGTTGATCAGTTCTGCCTGCGGTATAGGCAGCAACTCATGCTTCCCGGCCACAAAACCCATTGGAGCCAGCACACTGGCAGCCCGGCCTGTGCGCACCAGATCAAAGAAGCGATGGCCTTCTGTGGCCAGCTCCAGGCGGCGCTCTCTGTAAATATTGTCGAGTGTAGGCGCTACGGCAGCAAGTCCGACACGGCCCCGAACGGCGTTCAGCAGGTTGCCGGCTCTGGTTGCGTCGCCACCTCCCTGTACAATGGCTTCGGCTTCCATGAGGTAGGTGTCGGCCAGGCGGATCTCGATGTAGTCATTGGGGAAGTTAAGGATGGCATCTCCGCCACCGGTGCTCAGCCACTCTTTTGTAGGCGCATACTTTTTCACAAAGTAGCCGGTATCATCGAAGCTCGCCTCATAAGCAGCCCCTGGTATACTTTTGACATCCAGCACGGTATGCTCGTAGCGTGGGTCACCTTTCAGGGCATCGACCAGGTCGGTGGTCAGCGTGTTAAAACCCCAACCGGCAATGTAATCAGGTCCTGAATAACCTCTGGGGCCAAACATCAGGACGGCTATGTTGCCATCAAAATTAGGCCAGCTGCCCCATCCGCCATTGCCCAGGGATGTGTGGACAATTTCAAATATCGACTCGCTGTTGAACTTTTTGGCAGGGCTGAAGATGTCTCCGTATTTATCCAGCAACCTGTAGCCATACGTGCTGGTGCCACCCGGCGTACCGTTTACATCTGCCAGCTGTGTAGCGGCTTCGGACCATTTCTTCTGGTAGAGCAGCACTTTGCCCAACAGGGCCTTACCGGCTCCCTGGGTAACGCGTCCGCCTTCAGTTGCCACACTTACTGTAGCCGGCAGATTAGGTATGGCTTCCTTCAGGTCTTTCTCTACCTGTGCATAAATAACCTCCGGGGTAACCTGTGCCTGGTTAAATAATTCCGAAGTCTCCAGTGGGGAAGTGAACAGTGGTACACTGCCAAACAGACGCACCAGATCAAAATAAT
>NZ_JSYF01000340.1:0-13735 GCF_054824225.1 Pontibacter sp. HJ8 | reverse complement strand
TGTGAAAAACGAGCGTGTCGTGGAGCTAACGGGCGAAGGCTACTTCGAAGTTTCTAAAAATCGACAAAAGCCATTCAAGGTGAAGGTGAACGAGGTGGAAATAGAAGTGTTGGGGACGCACTTTAACATCATGGCCTACGCGAACGAAGGACATCTTACCACCACCTTGCTCGAAGGGTCAGTGAAAGTAAATAAGGGAAGTAAGAGTCAGTTGATGGTACCCGGGCAGCAGGCCCGGATAGGGGAGGACATCCTGCTGAGAAATGTGGATGTGGAAGAAGCGGTTGCCTGGAAAAACGGGCTTTTCTATTTCAATAATGCGGATATCGCAACCATTATGCGGCAACTGGAACGATGGTACGGGATAGAGGCCGCCTACAGCGGTGCGATCTCTTCAAAGCACTTCTCGGGTATCATCTCCCGTGATACAGAAATAGACAAGGTGCTGGAGATGCTCTCTTTGACCAAAACTGTCCGGTTCAAAACAGAGGGAAGAAGAATAGTTGTCACAACGATTTAACGTTTGAGGGCACGCTATAACAACAGGTGCAGTATCCCTGTCCATGAGAAAGTATTGGATGTAAACGCAAATACAATCAGTTAAGACTTGAACCTTACCCATTACCCAAACACCCTTCTTTTATGAAACAAAATTTACTATTCAGGAGTGGCAGGCAGCTTATGAAATCCCTCTACAGGCCGTTTCCTCTCAAGCGGTTAGCGATTTCAGCCATGCTCGTGACAAGCCTACATGTGCATGCCCACGGTTTTGCACAGGGGATCTCTATTACCAAGCAAAATGCTACGCTTGAAGAGGTCTTCAAGACTATCAGCAAACAGAGCGGTTACTTGTTTCTCTACAATGACGAGCTATTGCAGCAGGCCAAACCGGTCACACTTGATCTGACAGAAGCAACATTGGAGCGCGTGCTGGACGAGTGCTTCGAGAACCAGCCGCTGACTTACAGCCTGGTAGAGAATACCATCGTTGTAAAGCCCGTAGAGACAATCCGGAAGCAGCAGGCCGATGTTACGGTAAAGGGAAAAGTAACGGATCAGAACGGCGTAGGACTCCCCGGCGTGACAATAGTGCTGAAAGGGACGAATAAAGGCGTGCCGACAGATGGGGAAGGCAACTTTGCTATCACTGTCCCGGATGGAAAAGGTACTCTTTTGTTCTCCTATATTGGCTTTCAGCCCCAGGAAGTGGAGATCAACAACCGTGTTGCCATCAATGTGACTCTTTTGGAAGACACCAAGGCACTGGAAGAAGTCGTGATCGTAGGCTATGGTACCCAAAAGAAAGCAAACCTGACGGGCGCCGTTGACCAGGTCAATGCCGAAGACATCGCCCTGCGCCCGGCCAATGACATTACCAGTTCCCTGCAGGGCCTGATGCCCGGCCTGAACATACAGGTTAATAACGGTGATCCGACGGCAACACCTGACATCAACATCAGAGGGTTTAACTCTATCAATGGGGGCGGTCCGCTCGTGCTGATCGATGGCATTGAGGGGGATATCACCCGGGTGAATCCGCAGGACGTGGAAAGCGTGACGGTGTTGAAAGATGCTGCTTCTGCCGCCATCTATGGTGCCAGAGGTGCTTTTGGCGTTATCCTGATCACCACTAAGACCGGGAAGGCAGGCGATATGGTGGTCAACTATTCTAACAACTTTGCCTGGACCACCCCAACCACCAGAACGGATTTCATTTCAGACCCCTACAAGTATGGAAAGACCGTAGATGCTGCTCTTTTCGGGTATAACGGCACCACCTATACCGGCTACAATGACCTGGATTGGGAAACGATCCGGATGGTAGCTAACGGCGAAATTGAGCCCTTTCATGAACTGCAGCCCAACGGAACACATAAGTTCTTTTACAATACCAACTGGTACGATTACCTGTTCAAGAAGTACCAGTACTCCAACATGCACAACATCTCCGTGTCCGGGGGAACCGAGAAACTAAAAGGTTATTTGTCAGGAAGGATCTTCGACAGAGAGACGATCAACAACATCGCTGAAGGGGGTATGGACCGCTATAACCTCAAAGCCAATATTAATTTTAAGCCTACCAAATGGCTGGAGCTGTCCAATAATACCCTTTTTAACCATGAGAAGGACGAGGAGTTCGGCGGCTTCCGGAATGGCTATGGCGGTATCTGGAGTACAACTACCTGGTACCAGCTCTACCCCTTTGCCCCTAACATGATTGACGGTGTTCCTACCGATGTTTTTGGGCAGGGCGGACCGGCTGCCATGGAGGATGGCAATAACTGGCAACGATTCAACACCGAGGAATTTACCAATACCTTCCGGGTAAAAGTAACGCCGCTGAAAAATCTGGACATCAACTTTAACTACAGTAACCGCATCACCAATACGGCCAATACTTACAGGCTGAACGAGTTTGAACTACTGACCAGCGAAAGACTGGCGCAGCAGACCGTAGGTGTGAACAGCCTGAGTGAATACCGCTGGCGCGACTATTACAACGCCCTGAATGCCTTCGGAACCTATTCACTTAGCCTGGGCAACAAGCATAACTTCAAATTGATGGCTGGTTTTAACCAGGAGCAATTTGACCGGGACAGGGTGATGGCCCAACAAGGCGGGTTGCTGATCCGGGACCTGGAAAACCTGGCACTCGGTACCGAACTGATGGCAGCTGACGGCTCTTCGGAACTGTGGGCCGTGCAAGGGTACTTTGGCCGCTTCAACTACGACTATGATGGCAAATACCTGCTGGAGGTAAACACACGCTACGATGGTTCTTCCCGCTTCCCCAATGAAAGCAGATGGGGCTTGTTCCCATCGGTATCGGCAGGCTGGCAGGTAAACAGGGAAAGTTTCTGGGAGCCGCTGGAGAATGTCGTGAGTTTCTTCAAGCTGCGAGCATCGTATGGCTCGCTGGGCAACCAGAACATCTCTACCAACACCTTCCAGCAGACCATGAGCATCGGCAGCTCTGACTGGTTGGACAATGGCCAGCGCATCATCTATGCCAGTGCGCCTAACCCGCTTCCTAAAGTAGTGAGCTGGGAGACAACCAGTACCATCAATTTCGGCGCTGATCTGGGTTTCTTCCGGAACAGACTGATGGCCTCCATTGATGTATATGAGAAGAAGACAGAGGATATGTACCTGCCCGGAACCCCGCTGCCTGGTGTGTTCGGGGCCGCTGAGCCGAGGGAGAACTTAGCTTCCCTCAGGAACAGAGGTTTTGACCTGAGCCTGAGCTACAACAATAGCTTTGAGGTGGGAGGTTCGCCGCTTACTATTTCAGCCACGGGCAGTGTGTCCAACTTCAAAGGTGTCATCACCAAGTTTGATAACCCGAACGGCCTGATGAGCACTTACTGGGAAGGACAGGAACTGGGGCAAATCTGGGGTTACCATGTAGCCGGGCAGTTCCAGTCGGATGAGGAGGCGCTGGCTTACCAGAACTCCTTTGTAAACCCTTCCAACAGCCTGGGCAATGTGTACAACTACATCCTGAACGTGGTGCAAAACAACGACTGGAGCGTGCTGAGAGCCGGCGACATCAAATACGTGGACGTGGACGGTGACGGAAGAATTGACAGAGGGAATTATACCCTGGAAGACCATGGCGACCTGCAGCCGATCGGGAATGCCATGCCGAAGTTCCCGTTTGGCTTTAACGTGAGCGCCAACTGGAAAGGCTTTGACGTGTCTGTTGCCGGTGCCGGTGTAGCCAAGCAGAACTGGTACCCGACCGGGGACATTTACTGGGGCACGTACCAGCGGCCATACCTGTCCTTCCTGCGCGAAGACCTGGTAGACAATGCCTGGACCCCGGAAAACCCTGGAAGCAAATACCCCCAGATCGAAAGAGGCTATGCCTCCCTGGGCAGCGGCCGCTCCCTGTATGAGATGAACGACTACTACATGGAGAACATCGGGTACCTGCGCGTGAAGAACATGACCTTCGGCTATACCTTACCGGAGGGGCTGACCTCAAAAATAAGCGTGAAAAAACTGCGGGTATACTTTAGCGGGGAGAACCTGCTGACCTGGCGGTTCGGAGACCTTACCAAGTATGTCGATCCGGAGCAGGCAGGCTCGGCCATCAACTACTCAAACCCCGGAAGCGCTGTCGGCAGAGCTGACTTACGGTCTTATCCGATGGGTAAAACTTATTCAATGGGTATCAACGTGACCCTATAATTCACCCTGATGATATCAACGAAAAAGATGAATAGAATATACATTACCTCCGTTTTCGCTTTAATTGCCATCCTGTTTTCAGGTTGTGAGAAAGAATTTCTGGACCGGCCACCCAAGGATGTGGTAGATGCAGAATTTTTCTTTACAACAGCCACCGACCTGGAAGTGGCTACCAATGATTTTTATACCATGCTGCCTACCACCGCGGTGTACAGCGACGATGCCTCTTCGGATAACATCCTGCCGCTGATTGCATCCGAAAGGGTAAGAGGCGGCCGCATCGTGCCGACCACCCGTGGCAGTGGGGGATGGTCCTGGGGAAGGCTCCGGGACATAAACTTCTTTCTGCAGAATTACCACCGGGTACCTGACGAGGCAGCTAAGCGCAAGTACGGCGGCATAGCCCGCTTCTTTAGAGCCTACTTCTACTTCGATAAGGTGCAACGCTTTGGCGATGTGCCCTGGTACGGGAAAGTGCTGGAGGCCGGCGACCCGGATTTGTACAAGGCGCGCGATTCAAGAAAACTGGTAATCGATTCTGTGATGGCTGACATTGACTTTGCCATTGCCAACATCCCGGCAGAGGTAAAGGTTAACCGCATCACCAGGTATACGGCACTGCTTCTGAAGGCCAGAATTGCCTTACATGAAGGTACATTCAGAAAGTACCATGGGCTGGGCGATTATGAAGAACTGCTACAGGAAGCTGCCGCTGCCTCCCAGGAGCTGATCAATTCCGGTGCCTACCGCTTGTTTACCACCGGAGGGGCAAACAGTGCTTACCGCGAGTTGTTTGCCAGAAACAACCAGGACGCTATTGAAACCATACTTGCCAGAGACTTTGACTCAGAACTGGGCCAGCACAACCTGGGCTACTTGATGACAGCGCCCACTCAGGGGGCCTGGGGGATCACCAAAGATGTGATCAACAGCTACCTGATGAAGGACGGCAGCAGGTTTACCGACATACCCGGCTACCAGACCAAGGGATTCTATGAGGAGATGCAGAACCGCGACCCCCGCCTGACGCAAACCACAGCCGGACCAAACTTTACTGTATACGGCGAGAGCATCCGCGAGCCGGTAAACCTCAACGGTACCACAACCGGGTATAGGGTGATCAAGGCCCTTCCGTCCAGAGATCAGTGGAGTGCAGCCTACTACGATATCATTATTTTCCGCTATGCGGAAGCCTTGCTGATACTGGCAGAAGCCAAAGCCGAACTAGGTACCCTGACGCAGCAGGACCTGGATATCAGCATCAATAAGCTCAGAGACAGGGTCGGCATGCCGCATCTTGACCTGGCGCAGGCCAATGCCAAGCCTGATCCTTACCTGGCCACTATGTATCCGAACGTGGACCAGGGAGGAAACAAAGGCGTGATTCTGGAGATCCGGCGTGAGCGTAGAATAGAGCTGTTCAATGAGGGACATAGATGGGATGACCTTCTGCGCTGGAAAGAAGGCAAAAAGATCGAGCAGCCGATGCTGGGTATCTACTTCTCTGGCCTTGGCGCGCATGACTTCAACAACGATGGCACAGCGGATGTGTTCCTGCATAATGGGAACGCTTCTGGCGCACCTAAAGAGGCCTCCACCATCATCAATGTGCAACAAAGGCCATTAACCAACGGCACCTCGGGGTACCTGAATCCTTTCCAGCTAGGCGGTTACTTTGATGAAAACCGGGACTATTATTACCCGCTCCCGATTGAGGACCTGAGGTTGAACGAGAATCTGGTGCAAAACCCTAACTGGGAATAATTATTTCACGATTATGATACGAACAGATATGTTAACGATACTACTTACCTGCCTGCTAAGCTTTTCTGCATGCGATTCAGGTTCGGATACGCCCGCGCCGGAAGAACCCAAGACGGAAACACCAGCAGCACCCCTTAAAATTGGCTATGGCCTGGGCATCGGCAACTTCACGCCTGAGAAGCTGCAGTATGCCAAGTCAGTGGGGATCACCTACGTGGAAGCCTCCGGAATGTCTACTTTTCTCGATGGCAACCGGAAGTTCAAGCTGACCGATGAGGAGATCATCAAAAAGCTAACGGATGCCAAGAAGGCCGCCGACGCAGCCGGCATCAAGGTATGGTCGGTGCATATGCCCTATGGCCAGAACATCGACCTTTCCATCATCAATGAAGCCGATCGGCAGGACGTGGTGGCAAAGCAGAAAAAATTGGTTGGTTTCCTGAAGATACTCGAGCCGGAGATCATCCTTTTCCACCCGAGCTATTACCTGGGACTCAACGAGCGGGACATGCGCAAAAGTCAGCTGATCAAGTCTGCCATCGAGCTTGATGAAGCGGTACGGGACATCAATGCCACTATGGTGATCGAGAACATGCTCGGGCCCGAGCTATTGGCCAGTAACGGCAGGGAAAGGCCTTTGATGCGCACGGTGGAGGAGACCCAGGAGATTTTCGCGAGGCTGCCCAAAACCATCTACTCCGCCATCGACATGAACCACATCAAGAACCCGGAGAAGCTGATCAAGGCCACGGGGAGCCGCCTGAAAACAGTGCACATCGCCGATGGCACAGGGGCGGCGGAGAACCATTTCTTCCCGTGCTCGGGTGAGGGGAAAAACGACTGGAACGCTATTCTGGCAGCATTGGACGAGGTTGGCTATACCGGACCTTTTATGTATGAGAGCGCTTTCGAAGATGAAAAAGACCTCATAACCTGCTACCAGACGCTTTACAAAAACTATATCAATAGCAAGTAGGCAGGTATAATTGCCTGTTATGGCGGAGGCCTTTGCTAACTAAAACAGAATCAAGTCATGGACAAAATACTATACTCCAACTTTATCACGCGGTTCTTATTGGGAGCCCTGCTACTGCTCAGCCTGGCTGGCTGTAAAAAGGATGACGAGGCGTTTGAGCCAAAGCTGTTCCTGGAAAACGATACCTTCTCTGTGGCTAACACCAGCAGCAAGCACACCATCGTATTTTTAACCAACCAGCCGTGGCAGGTGGAGTCGGATGCAGACTGGATCGTTTTTGACGAAACGAGTGGGGAAAAAGGCAAAATCACTCTTGCTTTTACCGTGCTGGAAAACGACGACGACGAAAGGACTGGAAAGATAACCATCTCAGCAAACGGAGCCACGCAGCAAGAGATCCAGGTGGTACAGGAAGCCGGAAACAGGGACGACATCTATGTGAAAGTAGGGGCATCCGGGGAGGGCTACTCCTGGGCTGAGGCCACCAGCCTGGAGAATGCATTGGCTATTGCAGTTAGTGGGAATACCATTCACATTGCCGAGGGTGTCTATACGCCTACTGTAACCGTTACCGGTGGCAATCCGGCTGATGCCGGGGATATAACCTTTGAGATAGCAAAGTACGTGAGGGTGAAAGGCGGCTATCCGGCAGATGCCGTGGAAGGCAGCGAGGCGAATCACCAGCAATACGCTACCGTCCTTTCGGGTGGGGGAGTGGCCTACCACGTGGTGACCGTCTCCGCTCCTAAGTCAGAGGGGCAGAAAGTGGTGCTGGAAGGCCTGAAAATTACCGAGGGCAAAGCTGGTACGGCCACTACCTCGGCCACTATAAACGGCACCGCTTTCCGAAGGGACTATGGGGGTGGCATCACCATCGGAAAAGCCGTAGTGGACATACTCGACACCGAGATTGTGGATAACAAGTCAGATAAGAATGTGGCGGGCCTTTACGCTTTTGGCGGATCAGTAGTAACCATCAAAAACAGCAAAGTCAACAACAACATATCGGCTGGCAACGCCGGTGGGGTCTGGATCAGCGAGTCCGTTGCCCACATCTACGACTCCGAGTTTATTGGCAATGCAGGCGGAACAGCAGCCGGCGTGCATGGTTATCCGGAGGCTACGATCAATATGTACAACTCGGTAATTGCAGACAATAAAGGTAAATCCTATGGGGCAGGTTTCTACATCCGGCAGAACTCCAAGGGCAACCTGGTCAACTGCCTGATCTATGGCAATACCAGCACCTCCAAGAACGGTGGCGGTGGCGTCATGCTATATAACAACAACGAGGTGAACCTCATCAACACGACTATAACTGGCAACAGCATTGCTGGCCCCGGTGGAGGTGTCTACAGAGAGTCAGGTGTTAACAAAGTGAGCATCTATAACTCTATTATTTCAGGAAACGTGCAGGCAAACGACGGACCTGACGTTGATGCTAAGGAAGCCGATGCGCTGGCCCCGGTTATTCAATCGTCGGTGTTGGGGAGTGTGGCCTATGATGCAAGAGGTGAAGCAATAGAAGGCACCAGCTTTAACGCCGGCGCGATGCTAAGCCCGGCTTTTGTACCTGTTGGTGCGAATAATCCTGCTTTGGAGCATGGCATGGCAACCGAGGATCTGGTGAAAGTAGGCGGTGGCCTTTCCCCTGCTGTAGAGAACAGTATCATCACGGCTGACCTCTTCAGAAACAGCCGCTCCGGTCTGCGCATTATGGGAGCAGTGGTGCGTAGTGAATAAACCTTGTAAACGGCTACAGGACAAGCGTACTGCGCTTCCAGTAGCCGTTTTTATTTGCTTTCAGGTATGGAGGGATGCCTTCAGAAGTAGAAATGTAGGATCAAGAGGGCCTGTGAGTTTGCTCGCTTCTTTTGTATATAACAGCTTACCATGAGAAACAGAATTTTCCGGAACCTGCCAGCAGCCCGGGCAGCGTTTGTCTTACTACTAACCCTGAGTTTTTTTCAGGCTTCTGCTCAGCATGATGGGGGAGACAGAAGGAAAGGCATGCTCATCCTCGGATCAGCCGATCTGCAAACCCTGATAGAAAGGGTAGACATTGGCTTCAAACTCTATACCTCAGGAGTTGCGTTTGACTACATCATCGTCTCTGGGGGCTGTGCTGCACATAAATCCCAGATCTGTGAAGCTTCCGAGATGAAGGCCCGGCTGACGGAGAAGGGAGTTCCGGCTGAGATCATCTTCAAAGAAGAAAAATCTAAAAGCACGGTGCAAAACTACGCTTACAGCAGCATGCTGCGGAAGGCAGATGGCGCCAGGGTGATCAATCCGGGGGATAAGCTGTATGTGGTGTCAAACCATTGGCATGCCATTCCGGTGGCCGCTCGCTTTACAGCAAACGACAGCGTTACGGCTGTGTACCATGTGGAAGGAGGCATTCTACCTAAAAATACGGATAAGGTAAACTATACCAATATTTTCGATCCTGAGATCAGCAGTGACGCCTTTACTGCCAAAGCCCTGTGGCCCAGGGTAGAGGCCAGTTTTTCAGTGGAGAACAAAAAGAAGGGCCAGCATACCTCCTATCGTTTCCTGAGTGGGATAGTATCTGTGCAAGCCTCAGCTGGACCGGGCGAGGAACAGGCTGAAAAAGTTACAGAAGCAATGCCGGCTATACCTGCCGCCTGGGCAGGCGAAATTGATGCGGCTTACTATAACAGCATCGACAAGATGGTGTACATTTTTAAAGGAAGACAGTATAGCCGTTTCTCGCCTGACGCCAAAGTGATTGACCCCGGTTACCCGAAACCATTGACAGACCTGGTGAGGAACCTGCCAGCCAATTGGCAAAAAGGCTATATTGATGCCGCCTTCTTTCATCCGAAAACCAGTGAGATTTTCCTCTTCAAAGGAGAGGAGTACCTGCGTGTATCAGCAAAAAACTACCGTATTGCCGCAGGCTTCCCGAAAAAAATCAACACGCTTATCCCGGATTGGCCCTTTGCTTGGGGGAGCGGCGATGTGGATGCCGCCGACTATAACAGCAAAGAAAATAAGGTATACCTGTACAGGGGGAAAGAATACCTGGTGATCTCCCTGGATGGAAATCCAACGTTAGAGCCGGGCTATCCGAAGCCGATGGAGTTGGCATGGCCCGAAGCCATACTTGGAAAGAAATGATCCATACCTAGCCACAGAGGTATGGCCAGGTATAAATAAATTGAATTAAAGTAGAATGAGAAAGCTTTTAGCCCTGCTATTGCTCCCGGCCATGCTTTTGGTCGGGTGTTCCAAAGATGAAGTTAGTCCGGGTACTACCCCGCCTGTATTACAGGCGCCCCAGACCGCTGAAGAGCAGCTCGCGAACGCGGATTGGGAAACAAGGGAAGTGTCGAAGGCCGTCGTTTGGAAGTACAAGCACTTTAAAGATCTTTTCAACTCAAACCAAAGCATCACCATTCTGGACATCGACCTCAACAAAAGCGGTTTAAAAGTGGAGGTACCCCATGTGGTTTCGGGCTTTCTGAAAACGAGCGAGGGAGCGGCAAGCGTGCGGGCCACGGCAGCCATCAACGGTTCTTACTTTGATACATCCAAAGGCGGCTCAACGGTCTTCTTCAAAAAGAACGGCCAGATCATCAATACCACACGAAGCGGGTTTACTCCTTACCGGGAGAATGCCGGGTTCGCTATCGGCGCCGACGGGCGCATTGCTGTGGTGAAAAAGCCTGCTGCTGGCTGGAGTTCGCTCACGGATGTCAACACCTTGCTCGCCTCAGGCCCTTTGCTGGTGCTGGAGGACAAGCCGGTAGACCAGGTGCAGGAAGCTTTCAATACGAACCGGCACCCCAGAACGGCGGTGGGCATCACAGCTGATAACCACCTGATAGCCGTGGTAGTGGACGGCAGGCTCTCGCAGGCCCACGGCATGACGACAAAAGAGCTGGCTACCGTGATGCATGCGCTCGGCTGTGTGGAAGCGATGAACCTGGATGGTGGAGGTTCCTCAACAGCCTGGGTCAGAAACCGGGGCGTGGTAAACTACCCCTGCGACAATAGTAAGTTCGACCATGAAGGGGAACGTGGAGTGGCAACCGTGATAACCTTTGTGGAAAGCTAACAGCAGCAAGGAGTATAGGGAGAAGCAGGTATAGGAGGTATAGTGCCTAACTGCTACCTCCTTGTAAGTAGGAACAACCGGAGCCCGGTGCTGCAAATACCAACCAGAAACTAACAGGTATACCTAAGAATGAAACGATTTGCTATCAGATGTACGCAGGCATTGGTTTGCGCTGTGACCATAAGCCTCTCCTATGCGCAAACGCCTGTGTTTAGACCGGCCACTGATTTTACACTGGTTGGAAAAATACTACCTACCCTACAGGTATACCACCGGGTAGACACTACGCAGCACCCCGACATGCCTCCGGCTGTCAAACGGTTGGTGACAAATTCAACCGGCCTTGCCATTGCCTTTAAAACAAACAGCACCACCATTTCAGCCAAGTGGTGCACCAGCAGCCGCAAAACCCTGCCCAACATGACAGCCATTGCCTATGAGGGCCTTGACCTGTATATTAAAAAGGATGGCCGCTGGCAATTTGCAGGTATAGGAAGACCTAACGGGGACTGTACCGAATCTACCCTGGTCAGCAATATGGCCGAAGGCGAGAAAGAGTGCCTGCTCTACCTGCCTTTGTACGACGAGACAGTAAGCCTGGAAATTGGCGTGGAAGCGGGAGCCACGATACAGCCTTCGCCTGACCCTTTCCGGAAGCGCATCCTCATGTATGGCTCCAGCATCCTGCAGGGCGCCTCGGCCAGCCGGCCAGGTATGGCGTATCCAGCACGGCTAAGCCGGGACACCGGCCTCAACTTTCTCAACCTGGGCCTGAGTGGCAGCGCCAAGATGGAAAAGGCCGTGGCCGACATGATCGCCACTGTCTCAGCCGATGCCTTCGTGCTGGACTGTGTGCCCAACTCTTCCCCTGAGGAGATCCGTGAGCGAACGGCCTACCTGGTGAACACCATCAGGAAACATCATCCTAAAGTCCCCATCCTGGTTATTCCAAGGACTGTCCGGGAGCACGGAGCTTTCGACCAGAAAGTAGGGGATGGGGTAAAAGCGCAAAATGAGCAGATAAAGCAGGAGGTTGCAAAGCTGTTGCGCAGCGGGGTGAAGGATCTATACCTGCTCTCCTACGACAAGGGACTCGGCAATGACCATGAAGGCACGGTAGACGGAGCACACCCTAATGATCTCGGCTTTGACCGTATGCTGCAGGAGTTAAAGCCGCAGTTTTTAAGCATATTCAGGAAGTATCACCTCCTGTTGGATTAGAAGGCAGTACGTGGAGTGCCGAACTACAGGAAGACAGGGGTAGAATGAAGCCCCATACCCGTATAGGCTGAAAACGGCTGCATACACTACCAGGACCTGTTGCAAGCTTTTCGCAGCTTCGTCCTCTTTGGCAATGGTTTGTTGAAGCACACCAACTAGAAGTGCATTTTTGATTTTAGCTATACCTACCACTTCTTTTCAGCTTCCGGGAACAGGTTAGAAGACTCGCTGTTTTCAGTTAAATATACTTGTCCCGGATGGAATTCCTACCTGGAGCTAGAGATAGAGTAATAGGTTTGTTTAAGTATAACGGTTTTATAGTAATTAAGGAGGTTGTTAAGTAGGGTTTAGTGAAAAGCTTTATTTTAATCGAGTGGACAAATAAAAAACGCTAACCATTTTTGAAGCAGTTAGCGTCTAAAATTCTACTTGTGCTCCCGAGCGTACGAATTTCGAACCATTTCTTATGGAAGATCTAAAAGATTGAGCAGCCAGGGAAAGAGTAAGTTTAGTTGCTGCGGAAATGAAAATATGCCTGTTGTCTTCCGCAGTGACCTTTAAAGATTTCTTCTTAAGTTAGCTGCTGTAGTTCCCTCTCTATGTTCATTTTCATGATCCAAACTTGAAAATATTTCCTGCAGTACTGCTATGCAAGCGGCTTTCTAGGGTTGGCTAAGAAAGCTTTTTTCAATGCAGGAGGATCATTTTCTTTGGCTTTCCGGATCCTGTAGATACTACTTTCCTGTTGTTTTTAGGTGAGCCAGGAGGTATTAAAAGCCATCCTGATGTGAAGGTAAATCCTGTTCAGAGGGCTTCGTACCTTGTGAATATTTTTCTTATCACCTTCAGTGCCTTGTAGAGGTGGTTTTCAATGTTACTGCTAGTTGTGTTCAGTTGTTGGGCAATTTCCCTGTTGCTCTTGCCTTCCACGCGGCTCATGATAAACACCTGCCTTCTAACCGGAGGGAGGGCGGCACAGGTGTCGTCCAGTAACTTGGACAAATCCTTGTACGCGACAGCTTCTTCTGTGAAACACCCAGCGTGCTTGCCGTTGACCATGATGTATTGCGTGAAGGCAAATTCAGTCGCCTTGCTCCGCGCTTTGTTATAAACCAGGTTCTTGGCGATACTAAAAAGATAGCCGTCAAAGTTTTGCTCCGGATCCAACTGATGCCGTCGTTCCCACACCTTTAGAAACACCTCCTGCACGACTTCTTCTGCATCCTCCCGCTGTCTGACCAGGTGCAGGGCGAAAGCATACAGCCTGGGCTCAAACACCTGGTACAGGTGCTCAAACGCAGTCACATCTCCTGCACGGAGAGCTTCGATGGTGCTGGCCAAACTGGTTAGGCCCTCTGGCTTCATGATCAGGCTTTTGCTAGGGTGAGGTAGCTTCAACTAAAGCAGTCTTCTACGATAACGCATGCTAGAATAGCGTTTTCTAAATGTAGAAAGTAAAAGCTGAACTGCAAAAGTGAGTGCTTAATTATTTTTTT
>NZ_JSYF01000339.1:0-3641 GCF_054824225.1 Pontibacter sp. HJ8 | reverse complement strand
CGACATTACATTCGTGCCCAGCAGTTCCTCCGTACCATAGCCCAGCTCAGGTCCGACAGAGTCACTTACGTACTGGTAAATACCCTCACAGTCGATGACAGTAATAAGGTCTGATCCATGTTTTACGATGGATGCATAGAATTCGGAGGTAAGGGCTGTGCCCGGGATGACATGGGGTAAAGTTGTATTCAAGAGGCTCTGTCTTTTTGCTGGGGTGAAAATAATTGTAAAAAATCAATAAAATGAATTTGAGCAAAAGATTTTTTTCAAATGTTGGGCCGGTATAGTATTGCCTTTGTTAAATCATATCCAGAACGGAGGTGTTATATGGATTTATTATTTAAGTACTACTTGAGATTCAGAAATAATAAGGCAATGTGTAAGGGGCTTGCAGGAAGTTAGCTATGTTTGGGATTGACTTATTTGGTGCTACCGGATAGGGCGGTTCGGATAAGTCCGGTTAATGAAAAAGAGCAAATCGATTGTCCGGGAAATCCCTAATGAACGTGCACCAGGTATAGGTATAGCCGAGATCTGTTAGACGCTCGCGGGATCTGCGCACACCGCGAGGTCTTTAGGAGCAACGGCTATACTTGCTTAAAAAAATTCTTAATTCTAAATTCCTAATTCTTAACTTGATTCTTATCTTGCTGTGCACAAATGACTTACCCTATGCAGCATACCATCCTGCGGCCTCAACAAGCGCTTAGCAGGGCTTACCTTCGTCTTAAGACTTCTCCCGCGGACATGGAGCTATTCAAGTCGGCCCTGCGCACGCTGCTCGACAGTCTGAACCCCAACGAGACAGAGGAGCATGCCCGGAAACATTTGCGGGATTTTCTGAAGTCGGCTTTTTATGTAAACTACGGATTGAGCACTTGGGGCAAAACTGACTTGGTGATCCATACCGGTGCCGGCACCAAAAGCAATGCGGGCGTGCTGCTGGAAGTCAAGCGGCCAACCAACAAGGCCGACATGCCTACCCAAGGCAACCTCAACAACAAGGCCATGCACGAGCTGCTGCTCTACTACCTGCGCGAGCGGGTGCAGCACCACAACCATGACCTGCGCCACCTCATCGTGACGAGCGTGCACGAGTGGTTTGTGTTCGATGCCCTGGAGTACGACCGGCTCTTTTACCGCAACACCCAGCTTCGCAAAGACTTTACAGATTGGAGCGAAGGCCGCAAGGCGAGCGGCGGCACCGATTTTTATTATAAAGAGATCGCTGCGCCGGCCATCACGGCCCTGGCCGAAGGCATCAGCTATACCTATTTTAACCTCAAAGACTACGAAAAACCGCTGCGCAACGCCGACCTGAAGGACGATGTGAAACTGGTGGCACTTTACAAGCTGCTTTCGCCGGCGCACCTACTTAAGACATTTTCTTCAACCGAGGATGTAGCGGAAGGTGGTAGCCCGGCGTGCTATGCGCACTTAAAAGGATTCAGAGAAGGGTTTTAACGCTTGACTTAAAGCTTTTCTCCTTTTACTTCGCAGCTATAAGCTTTCAATTTAAGGCAAGTTTTCTGAAATGGAAACGGCAGTACATGATTCAACTCTCCATTGCTCATGCCGACGAAGGCAAGAAACCAAGTAGACTCGCTAGAGTAGGTGCTGGAGGCGGATCGACCTGCAGGTATACCGCCTCTAGGACCTCAGCTACTATCAAATGCTGCTCGTGGATCCGGCCTATGCCATGCCGGATGAAATATACATTATGTTCGAAGCGGCAAAGGTATAGCACCTGCGTAGGGACAGGTCGAGACCTGTCCGCGCAACAGCCTTCCGATTTTCGACAAACCCTGCCACCATACTGCAAATGCTGCGAGGTTCGGGAGACGCCGCAGCGGTTTTTTATTTTGCCCGGAGTTCAACTTCTGCTTTTGTGCAGGGGCCTTCGTAGTGCACAAAGAAATTGATCCATATGCTGCGCGAAAGCCGGAAGTTGATGGGCAGCAGTGCCACCACCGCCACGACGAGCGCGACGATCATCATTGGCATGGTGATGTCTTCTACTACCAGGCTCAGCCCGATCCAAACGGCAATGAATATGGCGGTGCTGAAGGCATAGCTCACAAACATAGCGCCATAGTAAAAGCCCGTTTCGGGCTCAAATACCTGTCCGCAGCAGGAGCACTTTTCGTGCATATCGGCAAACTTCCGGGTATAAAGCGTGCCATCCGGAAACATCTTTCCTTCGTGGCAACGCGGGCACGTGGTATGCAGGATACTATACATTTTACTCTCCTTCCAGCTCATAGCAGAAAACGATTTGGTCTGTTTACAAATTTACCTATAAAGCCCGGACTTTACCAGTTCGGGAGGCTTTCATTGGTCTTCTCTGGAGAGCAACAGGTATAAGTGGCCGGGTAAGCGTAGGTATACCTGACCGGCACATGCGCAAGCCTCCGCCAGGTATAGCGCGTCCCGGCTGAAGGTATAGCCGGGAATCTACGGGCAGGGCTTCTTTAGGATAGAAGCCGGGGAGCAGGATATGATTGGTGTCAGGAGCTTTATTGCAGCAGCCAGGCTATGGCCTGCGCCCGGTTTGAGAAAGTTTCCAGCTCGTAGGGGAGCAGCCCGGACTGTTTCATCAGGTTGATGTTCACCTGGGCCTTTATTTCCTGACCCGGGTCCCGGGGCTGTATGCGGGCAAGCTTCTGCAGGCGCGTCTTCGACAGCTCGGCAGCCAGTTCCAGCCCCAGCTGCCTGTTTTCCTCATCGTTCAGGCTCACGTCGGTCTGGCTGGCATCGAGCAAAAGCTTTTTGACATCGTAATTTCGGATGACCTCTACCATCACGCTGAAGTTATGCTTTATTTCTGGCAGATGTAATCTGTCCAGGTCAGGATATTCAGCCTGCAGGATATCCGTCGCAGGGTTATAATCCAGCTTTATAAGGCTAGTCTGATGCAGTATCATGAATACAGAAATTAGAAAAAGAGCTATTCCGGGAAGGCGCAATTTAGGTATAGCGCACCAAAAAGCGAAAAAGAATTTATCTACTATAACGCAAAATTTAACCGGAGACACGCAGGGCAGGCCAGGTAAGAAAAAGAGCAAAAAAAAGAGCCTCACAACTTGTGTAAGGCTCTTTCTGCATAGCTTGTATGTCTAAAACTAAGCGCGCTTTACGTTAACCGCGTTCAATCCTTTTTTGCCTTCCTGCAGATCAAATGTTACTTCGTCATTTTCTCTAACTTCTTCTTGTAGGCCAGACACGTGTACGAAGTACTCTTGGTTGGAATTTGCGTCTTTGATAAACCCGAATCCTTTCGTGTCATTGAAAAATTTTACTGTTCCGTTATTCATGATGTTTTTTTATGATACTTATCTCTACCAATATAGGGAGAATGTTCAAAATATTCTTCAACTATTTTAAAAATAATCACATTATGCCATTTGCAGCGCCTCAGGGCACTAATTAATTTTCAGCGGCCCCGACAAAAGGCGCGTAAATGTCGGCAGTGACCGGCTATACCAGCTATAGCGCCCGAGAGCCGATTCTTTGTCATAATATTCAGGCTCCTGTATATTCATGCCATATTACAAAGTTTTCAACATCCCTATGACTTCTTAAAGTTGTTTTATATTTTGCCAGTTGACAACCAAGCACCCCATGATTATCCCCAATAAGTT
>NZ_JSYF01000338.1:0-2876 GCF_054824225.1 Pontibacter sp. HJ8 | reverse complement strand
TTCAAATGGAACTTCAACGGCGGCTATGACTTCAGAAGAAGCTACCGGCCGGGTGTAAGTAACTCTTTTCTCTCCAACCTCGAGAATGGCACGTTCCGGGAAGACTTAGGCCGCAACCGCCGAACAGACATTTCGCACAGTTTCCGGTTTGGTACGGAATATTCCCTGACCCCAAAGAACACACTTTCTGCATCGGTATTATACCGCACCGGGGACGAAGAAGGCTTCAACGGCATCATCAACCGCAACCTGGGCAGCAACCGTGAACTGACCCGACTCAACAGCCGCAATACCTACGGCACCGAAGATGACCTGGTCATGGACGCCAACCTGGGCTACCGCCGCACCTTCGACCAGAAAGGCCGCGAGTGGACTGCCGACCTGATCTATACCGGCCGTACCGACGATGAGCAGGACGACATCACCCAGCAGGTGACCCTGGAAGATGGTTTACCGATAGACAGAACCAACAGGCAGCGCACCGTATCGGACGAAAAGTCACGCCGCATCATTGCACAATCCGATTACGTGCACCCCATCACCGAAGACAGCCGCTTTGAAGGAGGCTTCCGAAGCAGTTTTCAATTACTCGACAATGACAACAGGTTCTTCGAATTCGCGCCGGAAACAGGCCAGTATCTGCTCAACAACGATGTGTCCAACCGGTTTGTGTACGACGAGCAGGTACATGCCCTGTACAGCAACTACAGCAACAAAATAAAGGACATCAGCTTCCAGGCGGGTTTGCGGGCAGAGCACACCATCACCAAATCAGACCAACGCACCCAGAACGAAGTGTTCCGCAACAAGTATTTCAGCCTGTTCCCCAGCGTGTTCATCACCAAGGGCTTTGCAAAGGACAACAAGGTGCAGCTTAGTTACAGCCGCCGCATCAACAGGCCGCGCGCCTGGTCGCTCAACCCTTTTGTTGATTACTCCGACACCCTCAATGTGCGCTCCGGTAACCCGGCGCTGCTGCCTGAGTTCATCAACTCCTACGAACTGGGTTATCTCAAATACTGGGACAACTCCTCTTTCAACACCACGGTCTTTTACCGCCGCACCAACGATCAGATACAGCGCTTCCGCTCGTTTGATCCGTCCTCGGGCGTTACCTCTACTACCTTCCTGAACCTCAACAGCGGCTCTTCCTATGGTCTGGAGCTGGTAGGAACGTATAGCCCCTACAAATGGTGGCGCCTGAATGCCAGCGCGTCCGGTTTCCGGGTGGAGCTGAACGATGTACAGGGCGATACCGAGCTGAGTAACAACCAGTGGACCTGGAACTCCAAACTGAACTCCGATATGACGGTTTGGGAAGACCTGTCGATCCAGGTTTCGGCCGATTACCGCGCTCCCATGGCCGACATACAGGGACAGATGCAGGAGATGTATGCCGTAGACCTTGGGCTGAAGAAAGATGTGCTCAACAAGAAAGGCACCATCACCTTCCGTGTCTCAGATATTTTCAATACCCGCGAGTTCAACTTTGAGAGCTTCGGTCCGGGCTTTGAGCAGACGCACAACAACAAGCGCCAGACACGCATTGCGTTCATCGGCTTTACTTACCGCCTCAACAGCGAAGACAGCAACCGCGAACGCCGCCGCAGAGACGGCGAGCAAAATAGCGGCGATGAAGACAATGGATTTTAATGAATTACCTTTTTAAGAAAACAGAAGAGCCGGGGAGAGATCTCCGGCTTTTTTATTGCACTGAATCTTTAGCAAAAGCCCCTGCCCGCAGAATCTGCCATGTAGGAACAGGTCGTGACCTGTCCGGATCGTGCACCAGGTATAGGTATAGGTATAGCGGGTCAGGACCTCGCAGTGTGCGCAGCTCCTGCGAGTGCCTGGTTCTAAAGCTTCTCTTGGATAGCCAGATCAAACCATCCCTTGCCCTTACTTGTCTTAGCAAGGACAGGAGTAGTTGGATTATTGTAGCTTTATTTCCGGCTTCTCCGTATTTTACACCCAGCACCAACACCGAAACTATGCTCTCTCCTGCCCGACTTCCTATCATTGACATGCACTGCGACCTACTGGTATACCTGTCCGATGTGCCGGGTGCGGCGATAGACAATGTAGAAGAAATAGGCTGTGCCCTGCCGGCGCTTACGCAGGGCAATGTGAAGCTGCAAACAATGGCCATCTACTCCGCCACAGCACCCGGCAGCACCCGGTATGCCCTGCTGCAGAGTGAGGTGTTCAGGGAACTGGCAAAAGGCACGAAAGATCCCTTGGATCCGGTTACGACTATACCTGCGCTACACGAGGCGATGTATAAAGCGACCATCGGCATGGTGGCGGCCATCGAAAACGCATCGGGTTTTTGTGAAGAGGAGGAACCGCTGGAGGACGGGTTCAAAAAACTGGAGAAGATTATCGAGAACGTGGAGCGACTGCTCTACATCAGCTTCACCCACCACACCGGAAACCGCTTCGGGGGCGGCAACATGACTGACAGGGGCATCACGCGGGATGGCAAAATGCTGCTCGACTACCTGCACGGCCGCCGCATCGCCATTGACCTTTCGCACACCAGCGATGCCCTTGCCTTTGACATTCTCCACCACATCGACAAAGAGCGGCTGGACCTGTCTGTTATTGCCAGCCATTCTAACTTCCGGCCGGTATGGGAGCACAACCGCAACCTGCCTGCGGAGCTGGTTCAGGAGATCGTACGCCGCAAAGGCCTGATCGGCATGAACTTCCTGCGAGCTTTTCTGAACACCGGGGACCCGGAAGCGCTGCTGCACCACATCCTGTACGGCTTCGAAAACGGGGCAGAAAATGCGATCTGTTTTGGGGCCGATTATTTCTACAATGCCGATTTTCCGGACCCGGAACGGTTCCCTTTCTACTTTAAGGAATACGAG
>NZ_JSYF01000337.1:0-12762 GCF_054824225.1 Pontibacter sp. HJ8 | reverse complement strand
GTACCTGAGCCCCTGGAAGATTTTCAACCTGGCGCTTGGGGTGCGGGTAAGGTTGTAGGCTAAACTGTCATTTCGACCGCAGGGAGAAATCTGGGTCATTATACTTGTACCAGATTTCTCCCTGCGGTCGAAATGACAGGATAAAATACTAATACCAGCTTTCCACCAGCTTCATCAGTTGCTCCAGGTATTTCTGGTCTACTTCGTCAAAATCGTTGAGTTGGTCACTGTCTACGTCCAGCACCAGTTTCACCTCGCCGTCTTTTATCACCGGTATCACAATCTCCGATTTGGAGTCGCTGCTGCAGGCAATGTGGCCCGGGAAGGCTTCCACGTCTGGGACCAGGATGGTTTCCTGGCGGGTATAGCAGGCGCCGCAAACACCTTTGTGATACGGGATACGGGTGCAGGCCACCGGCCCCTGGAAAGGCCCCAGTACCAGTTGCCCTTCCTTGTTGAAGTATACGCCTACCCAGAAAAAGCCCATCCCCTGGCGTAGCGCCGCCATGATGTTCGACAGGTTGGCAATCAGGTCCGTCTCGCCGGTTACCAGCGCTTCGATCTGTGGTAGCAGTGCTTTATATTTTTCCTCTTTGCTGAGGTTTTGGTCTATAAGAAGTGATTCAGCCATTGTGTGTTGTTCTGAAATAGTGAATAGGTATAGCGTAATGAGCCCGGTCAACAAAAGTAGGTTTCTGTCATCCGACTCAACAGAATTTAATCAGTTAACAAGTCGTTTCGGTAATGAAAAAGCCGGTCAGGGCCCAGGGATTGCACTTCCAGCAGTTGTCCGTTTGGCATCACAGGAGCCGGCGTGCCAGCTTCCAGCATCCGGGTGCTGCTTTTGAAGTATAGTGCCTCATCCCAGAGGTTTTCCTTCAACAGGCTTTTGAGCAGATAGGTGCCGCCTTCCACCAGCAGGGATAATACTTTGCGCTGGTGCAGGTCCTGCAGAAGTTGGGGCAACAGCGGCTCGTGCTCCTGCAGCTGCACATACTGCAGGTTTTCGTGTGCCTGCTCCTGCTTTTTATAGGTATAGACTACGGTGGGCTGGCTCTTGTCGAAGAGGTGCAGATGGCCTGGAAGCTGCAGTTTCCGGTCAATCACGACCCGCAGGGGATGGTTGCCGGTCCAGAAACGGGTGTCGAGGCGGGGATTGTCATGTGTTGCGGTATGGCTGCCCACCAGGATAGCCTGCTCCTCAGAGCGCCACTTGTGCACCAGCCGCCGCGAAAGTGCACCGCTGATCTGTACCTGCTCGAAATTAGGTCCTCCGATAAAACCGTCTGCCGACTCGGCCCACTTGAGCCGGATAAAAGGCCGCTTCCGGGTATGGAAGGTGAAGAAACGCTTGTTCAGCTCCAGGCCTTCCTGCTCCAGCACCCCTACTTTTACCTGGGCGCCGGCGTCAAACAGCTTTTGGATGCCCCGGCCGGCTACCAGCGGATTAGGATCCGTGTTGCAGATCACCACATCGCGCACGCCGCTGCTGATGAGCAAATCCGCGCAGGGAGGTGTTTTGCCGAAGTGCGAGCAAGGCTCCAGTGTCACGTATACCCGGCTTTTGGGCAGCAGGCTTTTATCTTCCACACTGGCAATGGCATTGACCTCAGCATGCGGACCACCATAGGCCTGGTGCCAGCCTTCGCCAATGATACGCCCGGCATGCACCACCACACACCCTACCATCGGGTTGGGGCGGGTATAGCCATTTCCTAGTCGCGCCAGCTCCAGCGCGCGCCGCATGTAGATTTCGTCAGCTGATATCATAATAGCCGGAATTAAGACAGAAAGTACAAGGTATAGAATATAATAAAAACTTAGGAGCCCTCGTCTTGCGTCTTAAGTCTTGATACTTATGTCTGTTTCTTTACTTTTGCAAAGGTACCCAAAATCACAAAACAAAGTATAGCCGTGGCCACCATACAGCAAACCAGTCAGTATATCCGGGAAAGCATACAGGCCGTATACCCGGAGCCGGAAGCAGGCGCTATTGCGCAGCTGGTGCTGGAGCATGTGCTGCAAAAATCGCGGGTGCAGCTTAGCCTGGGGCAACAGGAGGAAGTAAGTGCCGAGCAGGAGCAGCAGGTAAGGCAGGCGGTGGAACGGCTGAAGCTGCAGGAGCCGGTGCAGTATGTGCTAGGCGTGGCGCATTTTTATGGCCTGGAACTAATGGTAGACGAGCGGGTGCTCATCCCCCGGCCCGAGACAGAGGAGCTGGTGGACCTGGTGGTGCGCGAGCACAAAGGACGGCAAAACCTCCAGGTGCTGGATATCTGCACGGGGAGCGGTTGCATACCCCTGGCGCTGGCTGCCAACCTCCAGGCAAACAAGGTATACGGCCTGGAAATTTCAGAAGGCGCGCTGCAGGTAGCCCGTGCCAATGGCGCCCGGTATAAGCTGCCGGTGGAGTGGCTGCAGCAGGATGTGTTTGATCCTATACCAGGTATAGCACCCCGTTCGTTAGATATTATCACGAGCAATCCGCCCTATGTGCTGGAGCAGGAGAAAGCGCTCATGCGCCCCAATGTTCTGCAGTACGAGCCGCACCTGGCCCTTTTCGTGCCGGATACTGACCCACTGAAATACTACAGGCGGATTGCAGAGCTGGGCCACACGTTGCTGAAAGAAGGAGGAAGGCTGTACTTTGAAATCAATGAAGAGTACGGCGAAGCGGTACGACAGCTTTTGCTGCAAACAGGCTTTGAGCAGGCAGAGGTCGTGCAGGATTTGTTTAATAAAAACCGGATTGTGAAAGCCATACAGTAGGCGCCGTCTGTACAGTCTTCTTTTTGACAAGAGTTATTATACCTGTTTATATTTTTAAAATTATAAATTTGTAGTAAATGCCTGGCAGGATACTGATTTCTGAACGTAGGTAAAACGCTTATACCGGTTGCACCGGGGAGGGCGTCCAAATAAGAACGACATTTGCAGCGTCACAGGATAGAGGCTGTCAACAAGCTTGAAATCAAATCAAATGAAAAAGATATTAGTAACAGGCGGAGCCGGCTACATTGGCTCCCATACGGTAGTCGAACTGACAGAGGCAGGGTATACGCCCATCATTCTGGATAACTTTTCCAACTCCGAAGAGCGAGCCCTGGAAGGTATAGCAGCGATATTGGGCAAAGAAGTGCCCTGCTACCGTACCGATTGCACCGATGCAGTCGCCTTGCGTGAGGTGTTTGAACAGGAGCCAGGTATAGCCGGCGTGATTCATTTTGCAGCTTACAAAGCAGTAGGTGAGTCCGTGGCAGAACCCCTGAAGTATTACAGCAACAACCTGGGTTCTATGCTGACGCTGCTGCAGGTTATGGAAGAGTATAAAGTGAATAAGCTTGTTTTCTCTTCGTCCTGCACCGTGTATGGCATACCTGAGAAATTGCCTGTAACAGAGCAAACGCCGGTACAGAAAGCCAATTCACCGTATGGCAACACGAAAAAAATCTGTGAAGAAATACTGACCGATCTGGCTGACAGCGGCAGCAACATGCGTACCATCGCGCTTCGCTACTTTAACCCGATCGGGGCGCATCCTTCGGCCAGGATTGGCGAGTTGCCGCTGGGCGTGCCCAACAACCTGGTGCCCTTCATCACGCAGACAGCAGCGGGCATACGCCAGGAGCTGACCATTTTCGGAGACGACTACGACACGGCTGACGGCACCTGCGTACGGGATTACGTGCATGTAGTGGACTTGGCGAAGGCGCACGTAGTAGCCATCGAAAGGCTCCTGTCGGGTAAGGCCGCCAACATCGAGTTCTTCAACGTAGGTACAGGCACCGGAAATACGGTACTGGAAGCGGTGAAAGCCTTCGAGCGTGCCACCGGCAAAAAGCTGAACTACAAGATCGGTCCTCGCCGCCCGGGTGATGTACCGAAAATTTTTGCTGACGTAACCAAAGCCACCGTAGAACTTGGTTTTAAAACGACCAGTACCCTGGAAGAAGCCATGCAAAGTGCCTGGGACTGGCAGTTGCATTTAGAAGAAACGTCAACTAAAGCATAGCATGAAGTTATTAATCACCGGCGGAGCCGGTTTCATTGGGTCGCACGTGGTGCGGTTGTTTGTGGAAAAGTACCCCCACTACCAGGTCTTCAACCTCGACAAGCTCACCTACGCGGGCAACCTGCAGAACCTGAGGGACATTGAGGCGCGGGCCAACTACAGCTTCCTCCGGGGCGACATCACGGATGCAGCTTTTGTGGAAGCCATCTTCTCCGAGCACCGCTTCGACGCGGTGGTTCACCTGGCAGCTGAGTCGCACGTGGACCGCTCGATAGCAGAGCCCCTGGCCTTTGTAGAGACCAACGTCCTGGGCACCGTCAACTTATTGAACACGGCCAAAAAGCACTGGCAGGGGCTGCTGGAAGGCAAACTCTTCTACCACGTCTCGACCGATGAGGTGTACGGCTCGCTGGGCGAAGAGGGCCTCTTCACCGAAGAAACGCGCTACGACCCTCGCTCCCCTTACTCGGCTTCCAAGGCCGCCTCGGACCACTTTGTCCGGGCCTGGCACCATACCTACGGGCTGCCTGTGAAGCTCTCGAACTGCTCCAACAACTACGGTCCCAACCACTTCCCTGAAAAGCTCATCCCGCTCGCGATCCACAACATCCGGGAAGGCCGGCCGGTGCCGGTCTATGGCAAGGGCGAGAACGTCAGAGACTGGCTCTACGTGCTGGATCATGCCCGGGCCATCGATGTGATCTTCCACCAGGGTAAAGTAGGGGAGACCTACAACGTGGGTGGCGTGAACGAGTGGCGCAACCTGGATTTGATCGAGCTGCTCTGCGAGGTGATGGACGAGAAACTGGGCAGGGACAAAGGCGAGTCCCGCAAGCTCATCACCTTTGTCAAAGACCGGGCCGGACACGACCTGCGCTACGCCATTGATTCAGGTAAGCTAATGAAGGAGCTGGGTTGGAAGCCGTCGGTGACTTTCGAAGAGGGGCTTCGCAAGACCGTGGACTGGTACCTGGCAAACGAGCAATGGCTTAAGGAGGTCACCTCCGGTCACTACCGTGACTACTACACACAGCAGTACGAGCACCGGTAGGTGCGATCAATTGTTAAATTGTTGGATTGTTTAATAGTTGATTTCCTCACTTATCAACAGGCAATCAATCATTACACCATGTAACATTAAGCCATTTAGCTGATGAAAGGAATCATATTGGCCGGGGGCTCCGGCACCCGTTTGCACCCCCTGACGCTGGCCGTGAGCAAGCAACTCATGCCCGTCTACGACAAGCCCATGATCTATTACCCCTTGTCTACGCTGCTGCTAGCGGGTATACGGGAAGTGCTCATCATCTCCACGCCGCATGATTTGCCGCTTTTTGAGCGCCTGCTGGGCGGCGGCACGCAAATCGGCTGCCGCTTCAGTTATGCCGTACAGGAGGTGCCCAACGGGCTGGCGCAGGCCTTTGTGATCGGAGCCGAGTTCATCGGAGAGGACAAGGTGGCCTTGGTATTGGGCGATAACATTTTTTATGGGTCAGGCATGAGTCAGCTCCTGCAGGCCAATAACGATCCGGACGGCGGGGTGGTGTATGCTTACCACGTGCAGGACCCGGAGCGCTACGGGGTGGTGGAGTTCGATGCAAACGGCCGAGCGGTTTCCATTGAAGAAAAACCCCGGGAGCCCAAATCCAACTACGCCGTGCCCGGCCTTTACTTCTACGATAACGAGGTGGTGGAAATTGCCCGGAACCTGGAGCCGAGTCCAAGAGGCGAATATGAGATCACGGACGTGAACCGGGAGTACCTGCGAAGGGGAAAACTCCAGGTAGGCGTACTTAACAGAGGCACAGCCTGGCTCGACACGGGCACGATCCAGTCGCTGATGCAGGCGGCTACGTTTGTGCAGGTGATCGAGGAGCGGCAGGGCCTCAAGATCGGCTGCATCGAGGAGGTGGCCTGGCGCATGGGCTACATCACAGACGAACAGCTCCGGCAAGTGGCAGAACCTCTCAGAAAGAGCGGCTATGGCGAGTACTTGATGGGGCTGGTCAAGTAAAAAAACAGGTATAAAGTAAGCAGAGCTGCCTGTATGTATGGGCAGCTCTGCTTTTTGCTATACCTCTTACTCGAAAACCTTAAAAAATAAACCCAAGCAGGAAGCCTGTCAGGATCAGGATAGGAGGGGGGATACGGGTGAAGAGCAGCAGGCAAAAAGTAGCTACCACGATACCAAAGTTCTGCGGCGTATTGTCGATGGGGTGGTATAGCATAACGGCAGCAGCTACCACCATACCGGAACTCACAGCGCTTATACCTTCCAGGGAAGCACGAACGACCCGGTACTTCTTTAGTCCATCCCAAAAGCGGATCACGAAGAATATCAGGAAGGTGCCAGGTAGAAAGATGCCGACCGATGCTACAAAAGATCCCAGCAACTGCCCCCAAACCCCATGCTCCCGCATGGCCAGGCTCCCGATGAAGGCACAAAATGAAAAGACCGGCCCGGGCAGCGCCTGTACGATGGCAAATCCGGAAAGGAATTCTTCTGCCGTCATGTATTTCTTAAAGCTGACAAACTCTGTGAACATAAGCGGAATCAGCACCTGCCCGCCACCAAACACCATGCTCCCGTTCCGGTAGAAGTTCTCAAAAAGCCGGACGGGTAGCGAAGAGGTGGTGGCACCTACCACCGCCGCCGTCACCAGTACCCCGACATAGAGTATAAAATTAGACCACTGGATATTGAGCTGCTTGTCTTTCTCCTGCGGATGCTGCTTAAAGCGCAGCGCTGTAATGGCGCCGCCGGCGATCAAAAGCAGGGGGTATACCCAGGGAGACTGGAAAAAGTAGGCCAGCACGCCGGAAACCACCATGATGCTCACGGCCAGTTTGGTATGCACCACTTTGGAGCTGATAGCGTAAGCCGCGTAGGCTACAAAGCCAACCGCCATGGGCTGAATGAACCTCAGAAACTGAAGCGATATATTATTTTCCTGCAGGTACGATATGCCCAGGGCCGCCGCCGCCATGAAACTGGAAGCGGGTAGCAGCCATACCAGGAGCGTGAGATAAGCCAGGTTGGGACCTCCTATCTGGAAGCCGATGGCCGTAATAGTTTGGGTAGAAGTAGGACCAGGCAGAATCTGGCACAAGGCATTGAGTTCGATCAGCTCCTGTTCGGTTAGGTAGCGGCGCTTTTCCACCAGCAGCTTGAACATCATAGAGATATGCGCCTGCGGCCCTCCGAAGGCAGTAAGGGCAAGCAATAGTACGTCTTTGAGGAAGATGTAGTAGCGCCGACTCATGGCATAGATCAAAAAAAGAGAGACAGCGTAACCACCATCTCTCTTTTTGTTTAGCTGAAATAATTTATGCTTTTTTTAATCCAAGCTCCACCAGGCGCTCATTCAGGTACTCGCCTGCAGTGGCATCCGGGTATGCTTTCGGGTTTTGCTCATCTATGCAACTCTCCAGGCAGGTCAGGTCCATTTCAGAACGCGGATGCATGAAGAAAGGGATAGAGAAGCGGGAGGTATGCATGAGTTCACGTGGTGGGTTCACCACCCGGTGAATGGTGGACTTGAGCTTGTTGTTAGTTAACCTAGCCAGCATATCCCCCACGTTTACCACTACTTGTTCCGGCAGTGCTGTGATCGGGATCCACTGTCCGTCGCGGCGAAGCACCTGCAGGCCATCGGCACTAGCACCCATCAGCAGCGTAATCAGGTTGATGTCGCCGTGCTCAGCAGCACGCACTGCGTCTGCCGGGACTTTATCTGGATCTTCGATCGGGAAGTAGTGGATCGGGCGCAGAATGCTGTTGCCATACTTCACCTTTTCATCAAAATAGGTTTCGGGCAGTTGCAGGTGCAGCGCAATGGCGCGCAGAACCTGCTTGCCGGCTGCTTCCAGTTTTCTGTACGCCTCCAGTGTCACCTCTTCCAACTCCGGTACTTCGGCCGGCCAGATGTTAGCCGGGTATTCTGCCTTGATCGGATCACTGTCCGGTATACCGCTCAGCTCCTGGCCCACGTGGTAGAATTCTTTCAGGTCACCAGTGTTGAAACCTTTGGCCTTTTCCTTGCCCTTGCCCACATACCCGCGCTGCCCGGCTAATTCCGGATTTTCATACTTTTGCTTTACCTCGTCCGGCAAAGCAAAAAAATTCTTAATGGTAGCATACAATTTCCCTGTCAGCTCATCGCTCAGCCCATGATTTTTCAGGGCGATAAAGCCTATATTTTGGTAAGCCTCCCCCAATTGCTGCACAAAACGTGCTCTGCGTCCTTCGTCTCCTGATGTAAAATCAGCTAAGTCCAATGAAGGCACTTCATCAAACAAAATCTCGCTCATATAGTCTTTTCTGTATACTTTTTCAAAAATGTTACGTAGTTCGCAATATACAAAGAAAAACGCTATCTTAGCTACAATGCAAATTCAAAGCCTTCATACATGAAAAAAACATCGTTACTCCTCGCCACAGCGCTGATGCTGGGCTTCACAGCCTGCGATACGGCCCGCCAAACACAAGATGATGAGACACGCATACCTGCCTCAGCTACTTCTTCCGGCCCGACGCCATCTGGTGCTATTATGAGCAAAGGAGGCTTACGGGTGTTTGCCTTCGATGACTCTCAAAAATATCCTGAATCGCAGCTGCAGCTGATTTCTCCTCCTGCCAACGGAGTGGTGCAGCCAGGTCCGGTAGAGTTTGTGTATGAGCTGTCTAACTATCAACTGACGCGCATGACGCCACACTCCAATGCAGAGCACATGGCGAATTCGCAGCAAGGCCAACACATTCACAACATCGTGGACAATGAGCCTTATACCGCACATTACGAAACCACATTCACCAAAGAAATAGAAGAAGGCGATCACGTGATCCTTTCGTTCCTCTCCCGTTCGTATCATGAAAGCCTGAAACACAAGGGTGCTTATGACCTGCGTATGATCACGGTCGGCAAACCACAGCAGCGTATGGAGTTTGATATGAAAGCGCCGCACATGTTCTACAGCCGTCCTAAGGGAGAGTATGTAGGAGCCGATACACGCCACATCATGCTGGACTTCTACCTGGTCAATACGGACCTGTCTGCCAGTGGGCACAAAGTGCGTGCTACCATCAACGGCAACGAGTTTATGCTGGACAAGTGGATGCCGCACATGATCGAAGGTTTGCCCATGGGAGAAACGACCATCAAGCTGGAGCTGATAGACAATGCCGGAGCCGTAGTGCCGGGCCCTTTCAATTCGGTGACGCGTACCATCACGCTGAAGGAAAGCTAAAATCAGCCATCCTCAAAACAAGAAAGCCTGTGATATGTACTATGTCACAGGCTTTCTTGTTTTAGCTTCGCAGGTGAAGCTATACCTTGTTTTGGCAGGGCAGGCTGCTGTTTCCCCATTGCCATGAACGGAGAGGATGCATGCGGATCTGGCTGACCTATAACAGTGGCTGTTGTGGCTGACGTATGCGAGGATGCAAAATTAACATTTAGGTATAGGTATAGGTATAGGGCGCAAATAACAAGGCCCGCACTTGCTGTCAGTGCGGGCCTTGTTCAACGATAAACTTCACGGGTCTGACTATTCCTTCTGCTTGTTGCCACCGCCCTGGTTCGGGCCGGCAATCGAGTTGCGCATGTCTGTGTCCGACTGGATATTCTGCATTTTGTAATAGTCCATGATGCCCAGGTTGCCGCTCCGGAAGGCAGCCGCGATCGCCTGCGGAATCTCTACCTCCGCAGCAATGACAGAAGCACGGGCCTCCTGCGCTCTTGCTTTCATTTCCTGCTCCACGGCAACGGCCATGGCGCGGCGTTCTTCTGCTTTCGCTTCGGCTACCTTCAGGTCAGCATTGGCCTGGTCTATCTGCAGTTTAGCACCAATGTTTTCTCCTACGTCCACGTCGGCGATGTCAATGGAAAGGATCTCATAGGCTGTGCCCGCATCCAGGCCTTTTTGTAATACCAGTTGGGAGATCATGTCTGGTTTTTCAAGCACACTTTTGTGCGAAGCTGAGGAGCCGATAGAGCTTACAATGCCTTCGCCTACACGGGCGAGTATGGTTTCTTCACCGGCGCCCCCTACCAGTTGCATGATGTTGGCGCGCACCGTTACACGTGCCTTGGCGATGAGCTGGATGCCATCCTGCGCCACACCGGCAACGTTTGGCGTGTTGATCACTTTTGGATTGACAGATGTTGTTACCGCTTCAAAAACGTCGCGGCCAGCCAGGTCAATCGCTGTGGCTTGCTTGAAGGAAAGCGGAATGTTTGCCTTGTCAGCCGAAATGAGCGCTTTGATGACCGTCGGCACATTGCCACCTGCCAGGTAATGCGTTTCCAGCTCAGTGGTGGTCAGGTCTATACCTGCTTTGGTAGCATTGATCATGGAGTTCACAATCAGGCTTGGTGGCACTTTGCGGATGCGCATGAAGACCAGTTCCACCAGGCCTACCCGCACCCCGGAGAACAAAGCCGTGATCCAGAGGTTGATTGGGACAAAGTATAAGAATATGAGGAGCAGGATAATACCGCCTGCTATTAAAAATAAGACTGAAAAATTTTCCATCGGTTTGGGTTAGGTGATTGCTTCTACTATGATTTTGTTAGCGCTTATTTGGATGATGCGAATGGGGGTGCTGGGGGGCAGGAACTCTCCTTTGGTCTGTACTTCATGGCGCCGCTCCCTGAACAGGCCTGTCCCTTGCGGGCGGAGTGCTGAGATTGCTTTTCCTTCTTCTCCCACTTCCAGTAAATGCGGGTTCTCATCGTTCACGCGGCTTTTGATAGCGTCCTTGAGTGCAAAGCGTGACCATACATCCGTCCGGAAGCTGTAAAAGAAAGCCACAGCCCCTATGAGTACCGCCCCTGACAGTATCAGGTGACCTGTGTTAGTGCCCAGTGTCGTATAGCCGATCCAGACGCCGACTGCTACCAGTATAAAACCCAGTATGCCGATGATGGTGGTGCCAGGAACAAAGATCAGCTCCACGATGATCAGGATCAGCCCGATACTGATCAGCAATATTACCGTTATCCAGTCCAGTGGCATAGCGCGTCTGTGCTTATGTGAGTAAATATAGTGATTTTACGATTGACTTAGGCTGTTTTGTGCATTTACTTCTTTATACTTTTTTGAAAACAAAAGAGCCACTTCCGCAATCGGAAATGGCTCTTGATAAGGTCGTTTTGTAACTTAACCCGCTTAGTAGGCTCTTGCAAAGTATACCCGTTGTGCGGATGGCTTGCCGGTGAGCATGTCTACGCCTTCCTCTTCCGGCGTATCCAGGGCTATGCATCGGATGGTGGCCTTGGTCTCCTCCTTGATGCGCTCTTCGGTTTCAGGAGTGCCATCCCAGTGAGCGAGTACAAAGCCGCCTTTTGTCTCCAGCACCTGCTTGAACTCTTCGTAGCTGTCTACTTTGGTGGTGTGCTCCGCGCGGTACGTAAACGCTCTGTTATAGATGTTTTGCTGTATCTCTTCCAGCAGGGCCGGTATGTAAGCTGCCAGGCTGTCAAACTGCTGCGTGCTCTTCTCTTTTGTGTCGCGGCGGGCCACTTCGGCGGTACCGTTCTCCAGGTCGCGGGCACCAATGGCGACGCGCACCGGCACGCCTTTCAGTTCCCATTCTGCAAATTTGAAGCCCGGACGCTCGGTGTCGCGGTTGTCAAATTTCACGCTGATGCCTTTCGCCTCAAGTTCCTTTTTCAGCTGCAGCACTTTTTCGCTGATCTGGGCCAGTTGCTCTTCGCCTTTGTAGATCGGAACAATAACAACCTGGATGGGCGCCAGTTTTGGGGGCAGCACCAGGCCTTCGTCATCGGAGTGGGCCATCACCAAAGCACCCATCAGGCGTGTGCTCACTCCCCATGAAGTGCCCCAAACGTGCTCAAGACCACCTTCTTTGGTGGCAAACTTCACATCAAATGCCTTGGCGAAGTTCTGGCCCAGGAAGTGCGAAGTGCCTGCCTGCAGAGCCTTGCCATCCTGCATCAGTCCTTCGATGCAGTAAGTGTCCAGGGCGCCGGCAAAGCGCTCGTTTGGTGTTTTTACACCCTTGATAACCGGTAGTGCAATGTACTGCTCAGCGAACGTAGCGTATACATCGAGCATTTGCTTTGTCTCAGCAATGGCTTCTTCAGCAGTCGCGTGCGCCGTGTGGCCTTCCTGCCACAGAAACTCTGCTGTGCGCAGGAACAGGCGTGTACGCATTTCCCAGCGCACCACGTTGGCCCACTGGTTGATGAGCAACGGGAGATCACGGTAGCTTTGGATCCAGTTTTTGTAAGTGCTCCAGATGATCGCCTCCGAAGTAGGACGGACGATCAGCTCTTCCTCCAGCTTGGCCGCCGGGTCAACGCGCAGTTTCCCTGCTTTGTCGGGGTCAGACTGGAGGCGGTAGTGGGTCACGACCGCGCATTCTTTGGCAAAGCCTTCGGCGTTTTTTTCTTCTGCTTCAAATAAGCTCTTGGGTACGAACAAGGGGAAATAAGCATTTTCGTGCCCGGTGGCTTTAAACATATCATCCAGCACACGCTGCATTTTCTCCCAGATGGCAAAACCATAAGGCTTGATCACCATACAGCCACGAACCGCAGAATTTTCAGCTAAGCCAGCTTTTTTCACCAGTTCGTTATACCATAAGGAGTAGTCTTCGCTTCTTCTTGGTAACCCTTTGCTCATTTTAAAAAATAATTATAGTATATTGTTATTAGTAGATGTTTTTGGAATGACTTTTGCTCTGTAGATTCAAAAGATTTAATATCATTCTGGCTCAAAATTAC
>NZ_JSYF01000336.1:0-3093 GCF_054824225.1 Pontibacter sp. HJ8 | reverse complement strand
TGCCATATCGACATACTGCTTGAAAGTAGAAAGCGCTCTGTCGTACTGGCCTGCAAAGTAGTAGAGTTCACCCAGGTCACGGTAAGCAGGTGCGTACTGAGGATCTACTTCAATTGCTTTCTTATAAGCTGCTTCTGCTTCGTTATAGTTGCGTGAGCCGGTATATAGCTGGCCTCTTCTTAAGTGCGCCTTGGCATACTTATCATCCAGTTGTGTAGCACGGTCATAGCTGGTCATTGCCTGGCCGCCGTTCTTCAGCTTCATATACGCGTCACCCATCAGCACATACGCCATGGCGTTGTTCTTATCACGCTCTACAGCTTGCTTCAGGTATTCGATCGCTTTGTTATAGTCCTGCTCCGTAGCGTTAGGAGCTTCTATATAAGCTTCTCCGATCATAGAAAGAACGTAAGGGTCTTTCTTGCCTTTTTTCAGCGCATCGTTGAAATGCTTCTCGGCACCAGCTCTATTCCCTTTGGCAAGTTCAACTTTACCCAAACCTACCATGTTGATAGATGATTTGGAATTTTTAGCCAATCCTTGGTTGAAGTAGTAAGCAGCTGAATCTACATTTTCTGAACGCAGGTATACATCGCCTAATGCGAAATAAGCATTATCAGCTTCTTTGCCGTTCAGTTGAGATTTATAAACCGATTTTGCTTCTTGGTAACGCTCTAAGTCTACTGCTCTTCTGCCTTGGTTGCCGGACTGTGCAAAAGCTGCTGCAGTCGGAAACATTGCTGCGATCAACAGTGCATACTTCCAGTTATTTGTCATCGTAATTTAGTTTAGTTTGATTGTTATTACTGTTTGTTATTGCTCGAAACTGCTCGCTCTATTATTGAAACCTACTATACGTACTGGCATTGTGGCCGGTACCAGGCCTGATTTTAAAATGATGCGCTGGCCTTTGTCGCTGGCTACATAAGCTGCAAAACCTGTGCCAAGACCTGCACGCCCCTCAGTACTAATGATATACAGAAACCTGCGTAACGGATACTCTCCCTGCGCTATATACGCTTGATACGGCTGAAAGTAGCTGTCCGTAGAGGTCGGATTTTCTTCTTTACTGATGCCTACCACTTTGATCTTGTTCAGGAAGTTCATGGAAGTGGTATCATCCCGATCACTTATCCAGTTTACACCGATTACGCCGATCGCATTTTCATTCTGGGCTACATAATCAATCAGGGCTTCGTGCGAGTTGCTGGCATATGCTCCGGCAGGCAGGGGTTGTCCTGCCATGAGTGTATCCCGCATATAGCGTGCTGTACTCGAGTTGTTGTTATCAAATACGAGGGTAATATTCTTGAGTTTACTGGCTGCATTAATCCCGCTCCAGTTCTCAATTTTACCTGTAAAAATATCCTTCACCTGCTTCATGGTCAGGAGTGAGTCCTGGTTCTTGTTATTCACAATCAGGGCAACTCCATCGATTGCAATCCTGGTATACCTCGGCGTGAGTTTGCGTTTGTCAAAAACTGCTTTCTCATCCGCATTCAGCTTCCGGGCCAGGATGGCGATGCGGGTGCTGTCATCCAGCAGGTCCTTAATGACGGCGCCTTCAGCTTTATACATCGCATTGATGTGCGCATACTTATAGATGCCTTCAAACGTATTTACCTGACTCTCTATAATCGGCTGAAATGATTCATCCACACTGATCGAGATGGTGCCTCTGGTAGATGTGTCTTGATTTTTTTCTTGGTTTCCGCTACAAGCCGCTAATACCAGCATGCTCATAGCCAGTAACGATTTGGCTGCTTTAATCATTGTCTCTGTCTCGGTTAGATTTGGAAATTACTTGATATGCTCTTACAAACCTAACGATTCCATACAAGATCAACGTTCCCCCAAATATCCTTCTGGCTGTATCTGATATAGCCAGGTTGTACTCTTCTCCGTTCATAAACAGGAGAAAGAGGCCCAGCGCCACATATATCAGTGTCATGAGCATACCGAAATAGCGTGCAAACTTGTTAAAGAATGTTACAGTAGATCTATCCCTGTCTCTATTTGGTCTAAGCATGCAATTGGTTTTGCTATATATGTAGCCTTAAATTTAAGGTTTATACTTCAAAAATTAAAGCAGAAGTCTTTGCGATGTGCATATTGACTTCTGCTTTATACTTCAATGTATGGATTATCGTTTCATGCTGAAGCGTATAGGCAGGGTATAGCGTACGGCAACTGGTTTTCCGTTCTGCCGCCCGGGTGTCCAGTTCGGCATGCTGTTGATCACCCGCAGGGCCTCTTCGTCCGTGCCATAGCCCAGGCCCTTGAGAATCGTAGCGTCCGTTATTTCGCCCTGACGGTTTACGACAAAGCTCACCACGACCATACCTTCTACCTGTTCGTTTACAGCTGCTCTCGGATACTTGATTTTTTTGCTGATATACTTGAGCAAACCCTGTTCTCCTCCTTCAAAGTATGGCATCTCAGCTGCAAAGTCATAGACAGTATTGGCGGATATTTCACCTGTACCCGCACCTGTTCCACCGGGTTCCCCCGTAGCTGCGCTTAAATTCTGATTGCCTGAACTTTCGCCTTCTTTTGCAGTTGTTCCTATAATCGCGCCTTTGAGTTGATCCTGATCGGGCATCTCCGGTCCTGTTACAGGAGCATTATCTTTCACTATAACAGGTTTTGTAAAGGGGATGACTTTTTGCGTTTGTTCGACCGGCTTCACGTTTGGCTGTTCTGCTGCCTCTTCTGCTGGAGGAGGAGGAAGGACAAAACCATCACTTAAATCTAGAACAACTCCTTCTTTTTCTGGCAAAGCGGGCAGCTGTGCATGGATAACCTCCTGGGTTTTTTTCAGCAAAGGCCAGCCCAATCCGGTTGTAAAGACGACTGTTGCCAATAGCGCAGCAGCTAAAATGTGCCTGCTGTATGTCTGGCGTAGTTCATAGGCGCCATACGCTTTGTTTCTGCCTGCAAATACGACGTTGTTGAACGTCATGTCGAATAAATAGCTCCCGTTCATGGTTTCTAGCTTTAAGGTTCATACCTGCCACATTGTTTATGTGTGCTTTTCCTGATGATGAACCTTGTGCTATTATTCCATAAATATTTTAGTGCTTTTTTATTCTC
>NZ_JSYF01000335.1:0-1140 GCF_054824225.1 Pontibacter sp. HJ8 | reverse complement strand
CAGGCCGGGTTATGCAACCTGTGGGCAGCATTAAAATGCTCTTTTCGGCAGATAGTAACTCTCATCGTGTCTCCAACATGCAATTGCGTGCTAATGTTTGGGCGTGTTTAAATTCATTATGGGGCTGGTGTAGCTATAAGCTTGCAAATTTACGAGTAGTGGCACCCAAAGGCAAACCATTTCGGAGGTAAATTAAATCTTATCCATATATCTGAAATTTTATATGGAATCCTTACTTTCGTAAGTATACGGCAGATCAGACATAAGTATAGTTGAATTAATAGTATGAGCATGAAAGGTTTAGTACTGGGCGTGCTGCTGCTGGTTGCAGGAGTGGCCAATGCGCAGACGGTGCGGGTAGAGGAGAATGAGCAGACAGTGAACGGCGTAAAGCGCAGGGGGCAGCAGCTCACCGTGCAGCTGGATCCCAAGTTTGTGGAGAAGCACTGGAAAGATCATCTGGGGCAAAAGGCGGGGAAGGTAAAGCAATCCAAAGGGATGCTGACAGTTGAAGGAGCCGTGATAGATACCATCTCTAAGTCGCCCATGCGTGTGACGTCTATGGTGGGCAGCCATGCTACAGGCAGCTTCGTGTGGTGGACGCTGGACATGGGGGTAGCCTATGTGGATAAGGCGGCTACGCCGGAAGAGTATGCCGCCGCAGATGGCTTTATGAAATCCTTCGCCCGTAAGGTATACCGGCAGGATGTATTGCGCCAGATAAACCAGGCGGAAGATGTACTGCGTTCCACCAAGCAGGAGCAGGACCGCGTGGTAAAACAGGCAAACGACCTGCAGCTAAGTATAGAAAAGAACAGGAAACGAAAGCTTGAACTCGAAGCAGAACTGGTGCGCAATGCAGAAGATCTGAAGCAACTCGAGCAAAATGTAGAACTGAATGTGAAGCAGCAGGAAGCCAGCCGCCAGCAGGTACAGCAAATGGAGAAGGCGGTAGAGGAAGTAAGGGGAAAGCTTCGGGAGATTAAGTAGTCTCGCAAGACGGAAGCTGCTATACCTATACCGCAAGTTTAGCGATAGCGTAACTTGTGGTTGATTATGTGGCCAGTTTGTAACTGGAGGAAATGGTGCTTCAGGTATAGCAACCTGGCATTGTTGTATAGCTTCGCCTGTCCGGCGGGG
>NZ_JSYF01000004.1:0-11784 GCF_054824225.1 Pontibacter sp. HJ8 | reverse complement strand
ATATGACCCGGTTTGCGGCTGCGATGGCAAGACCTACGGCAACGCCTGCGAAGCAAACCGCTCCGGTGTGACGGCTTCTACCAAGGGTGCCTGCCCGGATAAACAATAACAAGTGCCTATACCACAACCTTCTGAAAATAAAGCTATGAACGAAAAGAAATACCTGAAACAGACCAAGCCATTCCGGGTGCCGACAACCGATGGCAAACTCATCGAAGAGCATTTCGGTCTTGCCTCCACCCACACAGGCGGTTTTAGTGTGGCGCACATGGTAGCTCCCCCACATTGGGGCGAGCCGCACCAGACCCCTGAATTCGACGAGATCACCATCGTGCTGCGCGGCCGCAAGCTCATCGAGATTGATGGCGAAGAAGTGGTCGTGGAAGCCGGCGAGTCTATCCTGATAAAAGCCGGCGCCCGCATACGCTACTCCAACCCTTACAACGAGGAGACAGAATACTGGTCCGTGTGCGTGCCCGCCTTCGACATCAGCAGTGTGCACCGGGAGGAAGAATAATGATTTGAAGATGTGGAAATTTGAAGATGTGGAGATTTTGACTTGAGCAGGCTTATACCTATACCTGTTTAGTAGAATAAAATTCTACATTATGAAAAATAAAAAAGCCCCTGGCACATCAGTGACAGGGGCTTTCCCTTTCAGAGCATGAAGATCATTTTCAAATCTTCACATCTCCAAATTTTCAAATCAATCTACTAAGATTGCTTGTTGATCATGTTTACAACGTCCTCTGAAATACCCATGGTAGAGAAGCCACCATCGTGCATCAGGTTCTGCATCGTTACCATTTTGGTCAGGTCAGAGAACAGGGTGATGCAGTAGTCAGCGCAGGCTTCGGCAGATGCATTGCCCAGCGGCGACATCTTATCTGCATAATCATAGAAAGCATCGAAGCCACCTACGCCTGTTCCGGCTGTTGTCTTGGTAGGAGACTGAGAGATGGTGTTCACACGCACGTTCTTCAGCTTGCCATAGCGGTAGCCGTAGTTACGGGCAATAGACTCCAGTACAGCCTTCGCCTGCGACATATCGGTATAGTCAGGGAATACCCGTTGAGCTGCGATGTAAGACAGGGCTACGATTGAGCCCCACTCCTTCATGGCGTCCTGCTTCTCAGCCACCTGCATTACTTTGTGGAAAGAAAGCGCAGACACATCCAGCGTTTTCTGGAACCAGTCGTAGTTCATGTCGCCATAAGACTTGCCTTTGCGGATGTTCGGACTCATTCCGATGGAGTGCAGCACAAAGTCAATTTTGCCGCCCAGGATTTCCTGTGCCTTTGTGAACAGGTTTTCCAGTTCCTCTACAGAAGTAGCATCCGCAGGAACGATCTCCGCATTGCACTCTTCGGCCAGTTTCCTGATCTCCCCCATACGCATGGCCATGGGGGCGTTCGTCAGTACAAACTCGGCGCCTTCTTCGTGGGCACGCTTTGCTACCTTCCAGGCAATTGACTTTTCGTCCAATGCACCGAAAATGATTCCTTTCTTTCCTTTAAGCAGATTGTAAGACATGTCTTCTATGTATTATATTTTATTTGTTACGATTTGCCACCGCTTCTTCTCCTTCCTTATACGAGTCCAAACGGGGCAGCAATATAGCAATATCTTGTTATAGTGAGAGCAACTCTTTCGCACTTTGAAAGGCATTGGCACTCGGATTGGCTCCCGCGATCATGTGTGCGATCTCATTTACGCGTTCCTCTTCATTGAGCTTCTTCACCCGGCTGATGGTACGGTCTTCCCGGTCCTCCTTGTACACAAAGTAATGTGAATTGCCTTGCGCGGCAATCTGGGGAAGGTGCGAGATGGCAATGATCTGGTGCTTCTGGGCCATCTGCTGCATCATGCGGCCTACTTTCACGGCTACCTCTCCGGATATACCTGTATCGATCTCATCGAAAACGATGGTGGGCAGCGCGGTCTTATCGGCCAGCATATACTTCACACTGAGCATCAATCGGGAGAATTCACCTCCTGAAGCGGCTTTTACCAAGGTCTGCGGGGCCGAGCCCTTGTTGGCACTGAAGAGGATGCTGATCTCATCGGTGCCGGTGGCGGTAGGCGCTGCATCTTTGTGCTGGATGACGATGCGGGCATTTGGCATACCCAGTTCGGCCAGCAGCACGTATAGTTCCTGCTCAAACTTGCCAAAGGATGCTTTGCGGCGCTCCGAAAGCAAGGCCGCTTTTTCCAGCATTTCCTTCTCCGCCTCCTTCATCGCCTTTTCTGTGCTGGCGATGGCATTGTCGAGGTTGAGCACGCTGCCTACCTTGCCTTCCAGTTCACGCTGTATCTCCAGCAACTCGGCTATGGTCTGTACCTGGTGCTTGCGCTGCAAGGTATAGATCACGTTGAGGCGCTCCTGTACTTCGGTAGTACGGGCCGGGTCAGCTTCTGTCCGGCGCTCAGCATCTTCCAGCTCTCCGGCGATGTCGTTGAGCTCGATCATGCAGCTCTCGGTGCGGGTGCGCAGCTCCTCATACTTGGGTGAGAACAGGGCCAGTTGCCCGATCAGGTGCGCCGTGTCTTTGAGTGCGGAGGTGATGTTGAATTCGGACTCCGAAAGATGCTGTACCGCCTGGGTTAGCTTCAGCTTGATGTCTTCGGCATTTTCCAGTTCCTTCAGTTCGGTTTCCAGCTGCTCCTGCTCATCGGTCTGTAGGTTGATTTCCTCCAGTTCATTCAGCAGAAAAGTGTTGTAGTCCAGTTCCTTTTGTGCCTGGGCCAGTTGGTCGGTCAGTTTCTTATAGTCGCCTTCCAGTTTCTTATACCTGCGGTAAGTCTCGTTGTAGTCCTTCAGGTAGCTCAGGTTGCCGGCATAAATATCGAGCGACGTGTTGCCAGCATAGATGTCAAGAATGTTGAGCTGAAAACTGGTGTCGCCCAACTGCAGCGTGTCGTGCTGCGAGTGGATGTCCATCAGGTTTTCGCCGATCTTACGGAGCACGTCCAGCGTGACAGGGGTGTCATTGACAAAGGCGCGCGACTTGCCGCTCGGGCTGATCTCGCGGCGCAGAATGCACTGCTCATCAAAGTCCAGGTCCTCGGCTGTAAATACCTCTTTCAGGTTATACTGCGAAATATCAAAAACGCCTTCGATCACACACTTCTGCTCCTGGTTGAAGAGCAATTTGGAATCGGCCCGGTTGCCCAGCAGCAGGCCAATGGCGCCCAGCATAATGGACTTACCCGCACCGGTTTCGCCGGTGATAATATTGAGCACCGGCGATGGATTCATCTCCAACTGCTCTATCAGCGCGTAGTTTTTTATTTTTAGATCGATCAGCATATTAAAAGACACAAGACATTAGACACAAGCTATAAGACTTTTTGCCAATGCTTCGTTCGATAATTCGGTTGTTAATTGTTCTGTTTGTTACAGGTAATGATTTCTACTTTCCTAAAAGCAGGAGCACCCTCCCCAGTCACTAATACGGCGCTTCTATATCGTATATCACTTCTTCGATCTCCTGTACCGGTACTACGTGCCGGCTTCTGCGCCCGTCCAGCAGCTCAAATTCTTCTTCACTGGCAACTTTTAGCACGCCCTGCAACACCACCCGGTTCCGCATGATGACTTGCACAAATCCCTGCATCAGCAGTTCAGGCAAGTGCTGCGGTATATTTTTTCTGAAAATCCTGATCTGGCGTTTCCCCATAGGTATGGCAAGGCAGCAGAGGCCACCGCACCGTGAAGATACGCGCTTTCTGTGAGATTTGGAAAAGGCTAGCGCTGAAGTAATACTTCGTATTTGGCGTTGTTGGTCGGGTCCACCTGCGTGAGCAAGGTATAGGCAGCTTGCTTGTCAGCCGGGGCGGCTGTTTTAAAAATATTGATCAGCTCATCTGACTTCGCATCAAAGAACGACCGGAGAATAGCGGCGCCAGGCTTTTGCTGCGACAGCTTCTGGATGTCCTTCAGTACGGCCAGGGTCGCTTTGCGGGCTTTCTCCGGATCCTGTATCATCAGGTCGATCCCTTGGCGGTGCATGGTATACAAGCCTTCGCGAAAAGGCACAAACTGCGGGTCCTGCATGTTGTCGATCATCCAGTAGCGGTTCCGATTGCCTTCAAACGGACGCCAGCCCGGGTAGACAGAATTCTGGGAAGCGGCCAGGTTGAGGATGCTACGGGCCCGGTCAAAAGCCGGTGTGCCTCCCAGGCGGCCAAAGCTGTCGTTGTCCATCCCGATGATCATGTAGGCATAGTAAGCCAGCATGGAAGACAGGTTGGACGAAAAGTTATTTTCAGCAAAATCGAGCGGTTGTGCCTCCGTGAACTGGAAAAGCCAGTCTTTGTCGACAAAAGAGAAAAGAGTGGACTCATACCCGGTGCCATGCGCCGGCCTCACCGATACCACCTGCACGTTGGCCCGGAAGGTACCGATCTCGGGCATTTCGGTCAGGTTGATGAGGATGCGGCATTTGATGCGCTCCTCCACCTGGTAGGTCTGGTTTGTCCAGCGGCGACTGTTCATGAATTCGAAGATCCGGTTCTGCATCTCCGTAAACAACTGCCGGTCGGCATACGCTACCTGCTCGCTATTGACCACCACATCGCACTGCAGCTCCTGGGCTTTGGCACCCAGCGCTGCACTCATTACAAACAGCAGAACAAGTAATTTCTTAAGCATACAGTCTCTCCCAGATAAGGTTGACGATGTCCTGCGCTACCTGGCTCTTTTGCTTCAGCTCAAAAGCAGTAGCGGCATCACGCTCAATGATAGTGATTTTATTTGTATCATGCTTAAAACCAGCACCCGGATCGTTGAGCGAGTTCAGCACGATCATGTTCAGGTTCTTCTTCTGCAGCTTCTCCCGGGCATTGCTGCTTTCGTTGTCTGTTTCCAGGGCAAACCCTACTGCAAACTGATCTTCCCGCTTTTCTTTGCCCAGCGCCGCTGCTATATCAACGTTTTTGACCAGCTCTATCGTCAGCGCGTTCCCGGATTTTTTTATTTTCCGGTCAGATACTACCTTGGGTTTGTAGTCTGCTACGGCAGCGGCAAACACCCAGATATCAGCCCATGGTGCCAGTTCCTTCACAGCGGCATACATTTCGTCGGCCGTCGTGACGGCAGTCACAGTTATGGCCGGATGGGTTGCTTGCATGTGGGTAGGGCCGGCTATCACCTGCACCTGTGCGCCATGTTGGGCAAAACACTCGGCAAGCGCAAACCCCATTTTACCGGTCGAGTGGTTGCCGATAAATCGCACCGGGTCAATGGGCTCATAGGTAGGTCCTGCCGTAAGCAGCACTTTTTTACCGCTAAACGATTTTTCCACCTGCTGCAAAATGATTTTCCAGTACTTGTACGATTTCTTCGGGCTCTGCCATACGCCCCTGCCCTACCAGGCCGCTGGCGAGTTCTCCGTAGCCGGCTTCGATGATGTGGTTTCCGTAACCACGCAGCTTTAAAAAGTTGGCCTGCACCGACGGGTGGCGGTACATGTCCAGGTCCATGGCAGGCGCCACAAATACCGGGCAGCGCGCCGAAAGATAGGTAGCCGACAATAAGTTATCACAGAAGCCATTGGCAAACTTGGCAACGGTGTTGGCACTGGCAGGCGCCACGACCAGGGCATCGGCCCAGAGGCCCAGCTCTACGTGGTTGTTCCATACGCCCTGCTCATTCTGCACAAAGTTGGTGAGCACCGGCCGCTTGGAAAGGGTGGCCAAAGTGAGAGGGGTTATAAACTCAGAAGCAGAAGCGGTCAAAATGACCTGAACTTCTGCTTCTGAGTTTATGAGTAAGCGGATGAGTAAGGCTGCTTTATACGCAGCTATACTTCCGCAAACTCCCAATACTATTTTCCGGTTTCGGAGCATTCGCCTTACAGCGCTATTTCGTCTGTCTCTTCGTCAGGGGTACGAATGTATACTTTCTCCTCCAGGAACTCCTCGATAGCAAGGTTGGTAGGCTTAGGCAAACGCTCGTAGTATTTCGAGATCTCGATCTGCTCACGGTTTTCGAACACCTCTTCCAGGTTGTCCACAGTCGTAGCAAACTCAGCCAGTTTCGAGTTCAACTCTTCCTTCAGTTTCACTGAGATCTGGTTCGCTCTTTTGGAGATCACCGAAACAGACATGTACACATTACCGGTCTGCTTTGCAAAGTCGGCCATGTTACGGGTAACGATTGATGATGGAACTGATGCCATATATACTTAATTTATGAATTGCTTGGGTTCGTTTTCTTTATTTTCTCGATCTCCGACATGGTGTTGGAATACACCTGCTCCGCACTACGCAGATAACGGCTGTCGGGATACTGGTCTATAAAACTCTGGTAGAAATCTACCACTTCCATGAAGCGTTCTTCCTGCTTGTCGGGCACACTCTCCAGTGCAAAGCGGTACTGCGAGTCTATCCGCAGGTAAGATGCCTGCTCACTGTAGGGCGAAGACGGATGCTCCCGCAGGAAATTGGTAAAGGCCACCACAGCAGACTTAAAATAGCTCAACTTATGGTAAAGCCGGGCGCTTTCAAATGATTTCTGGTCCAGCTTGGCGCTGAGGGTTTCGAACATGGTGTTGGCCTCTGCCGCATACTGGCTATTGGGATAGCGCACCAGGAATTCCTGGATAGACTCCATGGCTGTCACGGTGCTGGTCTGATCCTGCTCAAAATCAGGGGAATCATTGTAGAGCGACTTGGCATGCAAAAACATCGCCTCTTCCGCCCGCTCACTTCTTGGATAGGTTTCGAAGAAGGTACGGAACTGGAAAGCGCTCAGCACGTACTCGCGTTGCTGGTAATGTGTGTTGGCATAGTAAAATCGAGCCTGCTCGGCTTCTGGCCTACCTGTCATCAGGGGCATTACCTGCTCCAGCAGCTGGTTGGCACGATAGAAATCGCCTTTCTCGTAAAATTCGAGAGCCGCCTTGTACTTCTGATCAACGTCGTTGCTTTTTAAAAGCTTCTGAAAGTTGCTGCAGCTGGCTGTAAAAAGCAAAAGGCAGAACAATGCGACGGTATGGAAATTTCCTCTGTTCATGAACGGGCAAAATTATACAATATCCTTGTGATTTACAAGAGAGAAAAATATAGTGTTTACTTCCGGGCCGGGGCCCGCTTGGCAGCCTTTGCCGGCGCTTTTTTACCTTTTGCCGGAACAGCCTTCGCTGGTTTCGCGGCTGGCTTCAGCGCCACCCGCCTGCTCGTCACATCTTTCTTGGTAGGCCGCAGATCGGCAAGCCAGCTGAAGCCTTCCAGTTTACGATCTGTTTCCTGCAACTCGTGTGGCGGGATAAAGCTGGCATCCGGATTTACGAGGAACGAAATGGTCTTCACTTTATTTTCTGCAAAGTTTAACACCATGTCGCTGCACACGGCTTTGTTCATACCGGTCAGTACCGTATCGCCTTCCAGCGCAAAATAAAGGCTTTCGCCGTTGCCGTTCACGTTAACCCGGTGCATTTTCCCTCCTTTAAAGTGCGCCACCATGTCGCGGCCCTTTACCTGGTTGAAATTCTTGATAGTATCTTCGGAGGTGATAAAGGCATTGCTGAACATGTACATCCGGTCAATCGTCTTGTTGCGCAGGTGGATGCGGATCGTGTCTGACACCAGCTGGCTTTGTTCATTCCACAGCACCGGGTTCCTGTTCAGGTACATCACCGAATCGGTCCGGTTGTAGGCCAGGGAGTCGCACTTGCCCTGCAGGTCCGCTTTGAAGATCTTGACATTGTTGAACGCATACAACATACTGGGCTCTCCGGCTGCTTGGGGTTCGCGGGAGATAAGCGAATCGGCCGCCATAAACAAGGTATCGCCGTCCATGATCGTTTCCATGACAGGACTGCCGGACACTTTGGCCACCCCCTGATCACGCCAGTAGCGCCCCACCTGCCCTCTGATGGTCACATCATCCTTGAGTGAGCGCATGGTGACGTTTTGCTTTGCTTCGCCATACCCTTTGCCTTCGTCGTAGTACAGGTCATCTCCTCCCAGGCGGTATTCGGGGGTCAGAATATAAGCGTTACGGCCGAAGCGGGATACTTTGGTGATGGTATTGTAAGTTCCCTGCTCGGCATATAGGTCGCCCTGCTGCCCTTTGATATAAGTAGGCCCCTGAAAGTATACTACCTTGCTCTCGGTATTGTAGCGCATGTTCTCCGCCGTGATCTCATAATCGGCAGAGAATACCTTTACATTTTGCTGGAAGGTGAAAACTTTGGACTGCGTGTCATAGGTTCCGCGGCGGCTCTGCAAACGGTTCTCGGGGTCTACAATCGTACCGCCTTCGGTATAGACTGCCGTGCGGGTCTCCATATTATAGTCGAGGCTGGGCGTGGTGAGCGTCATGCGGGGATCCTTCATGGTCACGCCGCCGCTCATTTTGGCCGTGCGGTTTGCGCCATCGTAGGTAGCCCGGGTACCGGTCATCGTTACGGTATCGCCCTGGTTGATGCGCACATTCCCGAAAGCTTCCAGTACCTCGCTGTCCCGGAACTGGTATACCGAGTCTGCATACAGGAAGGTCTCTTTCTGTTTGAAAATAACGTTTCCGAGCAGTTTGGTGATCTTACGGCCATTGAAAGTGCCGCCTTCCAGGGAATCAGCTCCCTGTAACTCTACGCGTTCCTGTTTCTGCGGCTGTTGTGGCTGCTGCTGGGGCTGATTTATCCGTGGCTGGGCCGGTTGTTGCTGCGGCTGCGACTGAACCGGACGCGGGACCGGTGGCCGCTGCTGCGCCAAAACTGTCAGCGACAATAGCGTAAAGACTATAGAATAGACTAATTTTGTGATGTTCATTTATTAGTTAGACGCTAGATATTAGATTATAGATGTTAGACATAAGTTAAACCTGGCATTAAGTTCATGCGGTGATTCTTCATTCAACCAATCACCTTGAATGCTTACACCAGGTATAGACGCTGTGAAAAGTCTAACTTCTAATTTCTAACTACTATATACTCCAAAAATCAAAATTATAAAAAATATACCAGCCGCTCCCTTATGCTACAGAAAGTTTTAGGTTTTATCCAATCGCACAACCTTTGCCAGCCCGAAAGTAGAATACTGGCTGCCGTCAGCGGGGGCATCGACTCGGCCGTGCTTTGCGAAGTGCTGCACCAACTCAAGTATACGTTTGCGATTGCACATTGCAATTTCGGGTTGCGGGCCGAGGATGCAGAGGCCGATCAGCTGTTTGCCAAGAAGCTGGCCAAAAAGTATGATGTGCCTTTCTTTACCGAAAACTTTGATACCAAAGCCTTTGCCGCACAGGAGAAACTCTCCATCCAGATGGCAGCCCGCACGCTCCGCTATACCTGGTTTGAGCAGGTGCGCCGCCAGGAAGGCTACGACTACATTGCCACGGCCCACCATAGCAACGACCTCACCGAGACCATATTGCTTCACCTGACCAAGGGCACAGGTATAGCCGGGCTTCATGGCATACCTGCACAAAATGGCAATATCATCAGGCCCATGCTCTCCATTACCAAAGACGACATCTACGACTTTGTGACCACCAACAAACTCATCTGGCGCGAAGACAGCTCCAATGTAACCACCAAGTACCAGCGCAACAAAATCAGGCACGAGGTAATTCCGGTGCTTAAGGAAATCAATCCCAACCTCGAGGAAACCATGCAGCACACGGCCGAACGGGTGAGCCAGGCCGAGATGATCGTAGCGGCCTACATCGACAACCTGCGCCAACAAAGTGTGCAGGAGGCAGAAGACGCCGTATACCTCTCGCTGGTGCCACTGCAAAATGCCACCGGACTGCCGGTTGTGCTGCACGAGCTGCTGCGGCCGTTCAACTTCAGCTATACCGTGGTGCTGGAGCTGGTGGAGGCACTGGAGGGCATCTCCGGCAAGCAGTTTGATTCCCCGAGCCATACCCTGGTCAAAGACCGCGACCAGCTGGTGATCACGCCCCGGAACCTGAACCGGTACGGTAGTATAACGATTGCCCAGGGCCAGACAGAAGTGACGGAAGAACATGTGCAGCTGACACTCCGCTACATAGCCGCTGACCAGTATAAACTCAACACCAAACCGCATGTAGCTGCCTTGGATGCCGATCTGCTGAAGTTCCCGCTGCGCCTGCGCCCCTGGCAGGAAGGCGACTGGTTTGTGCCGTTGGGCATGAACGGCAAAAAAAAGATCAGCGATTTCCTGATTGACAGGAAAGTGCCGGCCAACCTGAAAGCCCAAACATTGGTATTGATATCAGACCAGTCCATCGCCTGGATCGTGGGCCAGCGGCTGGACAACCGCTTCAAAGTGACAGAAAAGACAACGCAGGTGCTCGAGATTTCTTTAGTCGGACGTTAGTTATTAGATGTTAGACATTAGATTCCAAGTGGTTTCAACAAAATTTACATACTAATATCTAATATCTAAAGTCTAACGTCTAATGTCTGATAGTTTTTCTACTTTTACGGAAGTAAACCGATTCTCAAACCATAATTTAAAGTATATACTATAATGAAAGTAACCGTAGTTGGAGCTGGAAACGTGGGTGCAACGTGCGCCGATGTGCTGGCTTACCGCGAAATCGCGAACGAAGTAGTTTTAGTGGATATTAAAGAAGGTTTTGCTGAGGGCAAAGCGCTTGATATCTGGCAGAAAGCCCCCATCAACCTGTATGACACGCGCACTGTTGGCGTTACAAACGATTACACCAAAACTGCTGACTCTGACGTGGTAGTGATCACGTCTGGTTTGCCACGCAAGCCAGGTATGACACGCGACGACCTGATCTCTACCAACGCCGGCATCGTGCAGTCGGTAACGGAAAACATTGTGAAGCATTCGCCAAACGCCATCATCATTGTGGTTTCCAACCCACTCGATGTGATGACGTACGCGGCACACATCACTTCCAAACTGCCACGCACCCGCGTAATGGGTATGGCCGGCATCCTGGACACAGCCCGCTACAGAGCATTCCTGGCTGAGGAGCTGAATGTATCTCCGAAAGACATCCAGGCTGTACTGATGGGTGGTCACGGTGACACCATGGTTCCGCTTCCACGTTACACTACAGTGGGTGGTATACCTGTAACAGAGTTGATCTCTGAAGAAAAGCTGAATGCCATTGTAGACCGCACCAAAAACGGTGGTGGCGAATTGGTAAAACTGATGGGTACTTCTGCCTGGTATGCGCCGGGTTCGGCTGCTGCTCAGATGGTGGAGGCAATCGTGCGCGACCAGCGCCGTGTGTTCCCGGTTTGCGTTCGTCTGGAAGGCGAATACGGCATCGATGGCGTATACCTGGGTGTGCCGGTAATCCTGGGCAAGAACGGTATCGAGCAAATCATCGAGCTGCAACTTAACGACGAAGAGAAGCAACTGCTGGAAACTTCGCGTGGCCACGTGAAGGAAGTAATGGATGCGCTTGACAACATCAACGCTGCCAAAGCGTAATTGCTATACCTTACTTATTAAAACCAAAAGCGCCGCTTCTGCAAAGGAGCGGCGCTTTTGGTTTTATATTGTCTGGATCAGGATTTTCGCAGTTACCGGGTCCAACCACCCCTGCCCCTCCTTATCTAAGGCGGGGAGCCAGCCTTTCCATTTTGACAGGTCTTGTTTCATTGCAGGCGTAGCGTCATCCCCCTACCCCCTTCAAAGGGGGACTTTCGGCCGCTGCTGTTAACCAGATAATCCATTTAGCAGCAGGTATAACATAGCAGATAGGTATAAGGTATAGTAAGACATCCTTACAACTGTCACCACAGAGCGAAGACTTGAGCCCGGTGCACTTTGTTGACACTCCACTGTTCGAGCGTTCAGCGAGTTTGG
>NZ_JSYF01000334.1:0-9188 GCF_054824225.1 Pontibacter sp. HJ8 | reverse complement strand
GCTCGAACAGTGGAGCGCCACAAAGTGCACTTGGCTCGAGCTCCTGCATCGTAGCAGGTGTTATAAGTTAGTCTTCCTATACCTATTGCTATACCTATCGGCTATACCTGCCAACTATACCTGTTGCTACAAGGCTCATACCTAGATAACAGGAGTGGCGGCAAGTCCCCCTTCGAAGGGGGTAGGGGGATGACAATCGTGCACCTAGAGGAAACGCAGCTACAACGCCTATACCTTTCCAGCAGGAACAGCAGGCTCCCCTCCTTAGATAAGGAGGGGCAGGGGTGGCAGTACCCGGTACTGCTATCTATTTTGTACCACAAGTTACGCAGCACTCAAACTTGCGGCATAATAGTTCTGGATAATTACAGAATCACAACTGATCAAAAAACGAAACAGGCCTCAGCTAAAATCAGCTAAGGCCTGTTTCACTAGGTAGTATTTTACTGCTTACGCAACGCGCAGTTGCTTCAGCGTTGATTTGTCAAATTTTTCGCGGGCATATTCGCCGGTGATCAGCAGTTCTTTCGCTCCTTCTTCTTCAGACGGAAGCTCAAACATCGCGTCGGTCATGATGCCCTCGCAGATCGAACGCAACCCACGGGCTCCGAGTTTATACTCTGCCGCTTTCTCTACAATATAATCCAGGGCCTCATCGTCAAACGATAGGGTGATGTTCTCCATTTCGAACAGGCGCTTGTACTGCTTCACGATGGAGTTCTTCGGCTCCAGCAGGATCAGGCGCAGGGTTTCTTTGTCAAGCGGGTCGAGGTGCGTTACCACGGGCAGACGGCCGATCAATTCCGGTATTAGGCCGAAGTTCTTCAGATCCTGGGCAGTAAGGTAGCGCAGGAAGTTCTCTTTTTCTTCCTGGTCGTCCTGCTTGGACTTGGAGAAGCCAATCGGACGTGTGTTCAGGCGGTTCTTGATCAGTCGGTCTATACCTACAAAGGCACCACCGCAGATGAACAGAATGTTCTCTGTGTTCACGGTGATCATTTTCTGCTCCGGGTGTTTACGGCCACCTTGCGGGGGCACGTTCACTACCGTACCTTCCAGCAGTTTCAGCAAAGCCTGCTGCACACCTTCGCCGCTTACATCGCGGGTAATGGAAGGGTTGTCGCTCTTACGGGCGATCTTGTCAATCTCATCAATGTACACGATACCACGCTCCGCAGACTCTACATTGTAATCAGCTGCCTGCAACAGGCGGGTAAGAATGCTTTCCACGTCCTCGCCTACGTAGCCTGCTTCTGTCAGTACGGTCGCATCGGCAATACAGAAGGGAACCTGCAGAATGCCGGCCATCATACGGGCCAGATACGTTTTGCCTGTACCTGTCTCACCTACCATGATGATGTTGGATTTTTCGATCACGACATCGTCTTCGTTGGTGCGCTGCATCAGACGCTTGTAGTGGTTGTATACCGCCACCGACATCACTTTCTTGGCATTGTCCTGGCCTACCACAAACTGATCAAGGTACTCCTTCATCTGCTTAGGCTTCATCAGGTTGAACTTCGGCGTGCGGCTGTTGGCGCGTATCTTATTTTCTTCGTTCAGGATTTGCTGGGCCTGGCCGATGCAACGGTCACAGATGTGTGCGTTGATACCGGATATCATCACAGATACGTCTTTCTTGTTTTTGCCGCAGAAGGAGCAGGTAATTTCAGCCATATGAAGTTTGTTCAGAAGATTCTAAGACCTTTTCAGATCTAACACGGAGCAAAGGTACAAAATTGAAAGTTTATAGAAGCACAAATCATATTACGAAAATGTTGATATGATTATAAAAAGTACTCATAAATTAAAAAATGGCTATTCGTATATTTTAGGTTAATTAGTTAAAAATCAACTATTTATATTGATTCAGTATCCACAGCCTGCTGTTGATAAATTCTTGGCCGAAACTCACTTTACGTCAACCGAAGTTGTTTGGGTGCAATTTTTTCTTGTCAATAAAACAGCAAAACCCGCATCAGCTGCCTGATGCGGGTTTTGTAAATAGAGGTGAAGGCCAGCCTATACCTTAGTTGAGACATTAGTCTTTCTTGCGGTGCAGTACCTCGTCAATCAGGCCATACTCTTTTGCTTCTTCTGCTTTCATCCAGTAGTCACGATCCGAGTTGTCGTAGATGTCCTGGTATGATTTGCCGGAATGCTCCGCCAGGATTTCATACAGCTCTTTCTTCAGCTTCAGGATCTCACGGGCCGTGATCTCGATATCGGAGGCCTGGCCTTGCGTGCCACCCATTGGCTGGTGAATCATAACACGGGCATGCGGCAGGGCAGAACGCTTGTTCTTGGCACCACCGGCCAGCAATACGGCACCCATCGAAGCAGCAAGACCTGTACAGATCGTCGCTACATCCGGATTGACATATTGCATGGTATCATAGATTCCCAGGCCGGCATATACGGAGCCACCCGGGCTGTTGATGTAGAGCAGGATGTCTTTCTTGGCGTCGGCAGACTCCAGGAACAACAGCTGCGCCGTAATAATGTTGGCGATAAAATCATCTACCTGCGTACCCAGGAAAATGATACGGTCCATGATGAGGCGTGAGAATACGTCAATCTCACGGAAATTCGTGGGACGTTCCTCAATTACGGAGCGGGTCATGCTTTCAATGTTGTGCATGGCACGTCCTTCTATATGATGGATATATTGATCTACGCCCAGGCCGCTCATGCCCTGGCCTTTAACGGCAAATTTCCGGAACTCCTCTTTGTTAAACATCATCTTGTTTAGGTTTACGGTTTATTCAAAAATAAAAAAGTCCTTTAATAAATAAAGGACTTTTTCAGATAAATATTATTTCTCGTTTTTAGAACGAAAGGTTTTTGAAGTCCTCTGCAGAGATTGTCTTCTCTACAACAGTCATCTTTTCTTTTAGTTTAGCGAGCACCTTCTCGGCCAGTAGCTGCTCGTACTCATTGATGTAGTTACGGCCGTTGTCCTGGCTCAGGTACTGGTTGGCATAGTTGTTCATGCTCTCTACCAGTTCTTCCGGGATCTCAGGCATGTTGAACTGTGCCAGCATCTTCTCCTTCGTAGCGGCTACAACCTCTTCGTTTGTAACTTTCAGCTCGTTCTCGTCCACCACCTTGTTCTTGATCATGGACCACTTCAGCTCACGCAGGTACTTGTCAAAGTTCTCCTCGATCTGCTCAGCTGTCAGGCGGCCTTCGTTGGTCACTTGCAGCCAGCGCTTGAAGAAATCAGTTGGAAGCTCCACGTCCACATTATCAACCAGTGTGTCGATGATGTTGCGGCTCAGCAGGTTGTCTGCTTCGCGGTCATAATTTTCCTGGATTGTCTCACGGATCTTGGCGTCAAACTCTTCTTCAGTTGTTACAACATCTTTACCGAAAAGTTTGTCAAAAAGTTCTTGGTTCAGCTCGGCAGGCTCGGTGCGGTTGATTTTCTCAACAACAAATTCAAACTCGCCATTCAGGTCAGCTGCGACTTCCTTGCTCATGCCGGTAACGTGCGCCAGCGCGCTGTTGTCATCACCAAAAGCTTTGCGGATATCAAAACGGATCGTGTCACCGGCTTTTACACCTACAAACTGCTCTTTGCCTGCTACCACACGGGTCGTAGGGATAAGCGTTTTAGACTCAAATTCGCCATCCACCTGCTTCAGGTCACCGTAGATGAAGTCACCTTCTGCTGAAGTTTCCGGGTTAGTGGTTTGGCCAAACTGACGCTTCAGGTTTTCGTAAGCCTCGTCGATCGTAGCCTTGTCTACTTCAATAGTGTATCCCTCTACGCTTTTATCCAGCGGAAGGTTGATTTCAGGAAGCAAGCCAACTTCATAGTTGAATTCGAACTCCTTCTGGTTATCCCAGTCGATCGCCTGCTGGTTCAGATCCGGAAGCGGCTCACCCAGCAGTTTCACATCGTTCGTTTTGATGTAGTTGGAGATTTCCTCCTGCAGGATCTTGTTGATCTGCTCTACCAGTATGCTCTTGCCATACATTTTTCTGACAAGACCGGCTGGCACTTTACCAGGTCTGAAGCCTTTGATCTGGGCTTTCTTGCTGAACTCTTTTACTTGCTGGTCAACCTTAGGTGCGTAATCTGCCTCTTCCAGAACTACCTTCAGTTGAGCGTTAGAGCCGTCGGTTTGATTTAATGTAATATTCAAGGCTTACAAAAATTTAATGATGATACATCTAGTAAAAACAAACCCCCAACATGGGCTGTTGAGGGTTTCCTTTAATGTGCGGATGGAGGGACTCGAACCCCCATGCCTCGCAGCGCTAGATCCTAAGTCTAGTGCGTCTACCAATTTCGCCACATCCGCGTGGTACTTTATCGTAATGATGGTGCAAATTTACAAACGCTTATTTCAAAAACAATAGGGCCGCTGAAAAAAAGCATAATATTTTTCGCACTTCCCGCCGGCGAAGATGCTTCTGTTAGCTTACATGCTCATTATCAATTATTAATGTGAATCAGGTGGCGTTGTGTGCATAGAAGCGTATATTCACTTATATTTGAAACTTAAAATGCCGCTGCCTAATTTATACTTATAGATACCAGCATAAGTATGGTTACAGGTTAACAGGGCCTGAGTACACTATACTTTCTACCTGACATTATTATGATCGATCCGGAAGCAGAACGCAAAGAGATCTTAAGACACTACCGAAGATTACTCCGGCACGCAAAGCCTTTTCTGAAGGATAACGATGCCAAGATCATCAAAAAGGCTTTCAATACCTCGATGGAATCGCACAGGGATATGCGCCGCAAATCAGGCGAACCTTATATACTGCACCCACTTGCTGTGGCCCAGATCGCGGTAGAGGAGATAGGCCTGGGCACAACATCTATCGTAGCAGCCCTGCTGCATGATGTGGTAGAAGACACGGCCATGGAAGTGGATGAGATCGAGCGTGAGTTCGGCGCCAGCGTAGCCCGTATCATCGAAGGCCTGACCAAGATATCCGGTGTGTTTGATTACGGTACTTCGCAGCAGGCCGAGAACTTCCGCAAAATGCTGCTTACGCTGTCAGACGACGTGCGGGTGATCCTGATCAAGCTCGCAGACCGGCTGCACAACATGCGTACCCTCGACAGCATGCCGCGCCACAAGCAGCTCAAGATCGCATCCGAAACGATGTACCTGTATGCGCCGCTGGCGCACCGCCTGGGGTTATACGCCATCAAGTCGGAGCTAGAAGACCTATACCTGAAGTACACCGATACCGAAACGTATAAGGCCATCTCCAACAAGATCCGGCAAACCCGCCTGGCGCGGAATAAGTTTATCAAAGATTTTATTTCGCCGATAGAGGATGAGTTGCGCCGCCATGGTTTCAAGTTCAATATCAAAGGCAGGCCCAAGTCCATCTACTCTATCTTAAAGAAGATAAAGAAACAGAACATCACGTTTGAAGAGATCTATGATCTTTTTGCGATCCGTATAACGCTCGATGTACCCCTGGAGTACGAGAAGGCTGCCTGCTGGCAGGTATACTCCATCATCACCGACTTCTACCAGCCTAACCCGGACCGTTTGCGCGACTGGGTGAACACGCCAAAGGCCAATGGCTACGAATCGCTGCACACCACCGTGATGAGTAAGGCCGGCCAATGGGTAGAGGTGCAGATCCGCACCAAGCGCATGGACGAGATCGCAGAACGGGGCTATGCGGCGCACTGGAAGTATAAGAGCGACGGCAGCGGCGGAGAGTCAGGGCTGGAACTCTGGATCAACAAGGTGCGGGATATGCTGGAGAACAACACTGCCAATGCTCTGGAGTTCATGGACGAGTTCCGCAAAAACCTGTTCGTGGAAGAGGTATTTGTGTTTACGCCAAAGGGTGAGTTGCTCATCCTGCCCGACCGTGCCACCGCCCTGGATTTTGCCTTTGAAATACATTCCCAGATCGGCCTGCAATGCCTGGGTGCCAAAGTGAACCAGAAACTGGTGCCGTTGAGCTTCCGGCTACGCAACGGTGACCAGGTAGAGATCCTCACTTCCCAGAAGCAGAAACCCAATGAGGAGTGGCTCAGCTACGTGGTGACTTCCAAGGCACGCTCCCGCATCAAGGAATACCTTCGGGAAGAACGCAGGGACAAATCGGAGCAGGGAAAGGTCATGCTGGAAAAGCGACTGGACCAGCTGAAGGTAGCTGAAACGCAGGTTAACCTGAACAAGCTCCTTGCCTTCTACAATGTGCCGACCGTGCAGGACCTACACTACCGCATAGCAACAGGGCACATTGATACCAAGAATATAAAGGAGGTTATTTTCACAGCCTCCGCCGAGCGAGGGTCCTCTATGCTGGAGCCCAAGTCATTTGACAGGGAAGTGCAGAAGATCAGAGGGGTGAACTCCGACATGCTCGTGATAGGGGAGAATACCTCCAATATGGCTTACCGGGTTGCCTCCTGCTGTAATCCTATACCTGGCGACGATGTGTTCGGGTTTGAAACAGAAGAAGACGGCATCGAAATACACCGCACTACCTGCAAGCGGGGCATTGAACTGATGTCCAATTATGGAAACCGCATCATCAAGGCCAAGTGGACCGATCAGAAGGAACTTGCCTTCTTGGCAGGTATACGCATCAAGGGAACGGACCGTGTAGGCCTGGTAAACGACCTGACGCGGATCATCTCCAACAGCTTGCGCGTGAACATGCGCTCGATCACAATAGATTCGCATGATGGAATCTTTGAAGGTAACATTATGGTTTTTGTTAATGATACCGGCCACTTGGATAAACTCATCCAGCGCATGGGCCGGGTTACCGGTGTGCTGACGGTCGAGCGTTTCGACTAGTTAGCCACTCTTATTATATAATAGAGAATGACAGACATGGTACAAGACCGCACGAGTATAGAGCAAATCAAAATAGACCAGGTCAAAAAGATATTTACGGCCTACCTGGAAAGCAAAAGGCTGCGCAAGACCCCGGAGCGCTACGCGATCCTGGAGGAGATTTACTCCCGATCCGGGCACTTTGATGTGGAGTCGCTCTACATCAGTATGAAAAACAAGAACTACCGCGTGAGCCGGGCCACGGTATATAATACCCTGGATCTGCTGGTAGAGAATGACCTGGTAAGCAAGCACCAGTTTGGGCGCAACCTGGCGCAGTACGAAAAATCGTACGGTTATCGCCAGCACGACCACGTGATCTGTACGGAGTGCCACAAAGTCGTGGAGTTTTGCGATCCGCGTATTCATAATATACAGACAATGGTGGGCGACCTTTTAAATTTTCATATCTTGCACCATTCTCTAAATCTATATGGCGTATGCGGTGATTGCCGCGCCAAAAGAGCAACAGAAATACAGCATCATGAAGTATCAGACAGAACTGAAGGATGAGGTCCTGTTTATCAGGCTGGAAGGTGACCTGGTTGCCGGGCCTGATACACAAGGTATGATTGCCGCCGCTGAAGCGCAAGTGGCCGATCAGGTATTGTTGTGTGCAGTGGACCTGTCTAATGTTCGCTTCATGGATAGTGGCGGAATGGGGGTACTGGTTTCTTTACTGACCAAGTTTCGCAACAGGGGAGGGGAGCTCGTACTCATCAAGCCTTCTGACCACATTCGCAAACTTTTGATCGTGACGAAGCTAAATGCCATTTTTACCATCGCAGAAAATGATAACTTCGCAGCTCAATTCTTAAAGGAATCAATTTACTAAAGTATAAATGGCAGTTGACATATTAATAGGTCTGCAGTGGGGAGACGAAGGCAAAGGAAAAATCGTTGACGTACTGGCTCCAACCTATGACATTGTTGCCCGTTTCCAGGGCGGCCCTAATGCGGGCCACACACTAGAGTTTGAAGGTACAAAGCACGTGTTGCACCAGATCCCTTCTGGTATTTTTCATTCCAGCATTCAGAATATCATAGGGAATGGCGTTGTGCTCGACCCGATCGTGTTTCGCTTGGAAATGCAGAAATTACAGGACCGCGGTGTAGACGCTACCCAAAACCTGTTTATTTCTAAAAAAGCATCTCTTATACTTCCTTCGCACAAAGTATTGGACAAGGTTTCTGAAGAAGCCCTGGGCACAGGTAAGATTGGCTCTACTCTGAAGGGTATAGGACCAACTTACCAGGATAAGATCGGCAGAGTAGGATTGCGCGTAGGCGATATCCTGGCAGACGATTTCGAGGACCGCTACAAGAAGTTGCTGGACCGCCACCGCAAAACAGTAGAATTCTACGGGCAAACGATGGACCTGGGAGAGCAGGAGCAGAAGTTCTTTGAAGCAGTAGACTACCTGCGCACGCTTCAGCTCGTGGATAGTGAATACATAATCAACGATGCTCTGAAAAACGGCAAGCGTATACTGGCAGAAGGAGCACAAGGCTCGCTGCTGGATGTAGACTTTGGAACGTATCCATTTGTGACTTCTTCTACTACACTGGTAGCGGGTGCCTGCACCGGACTTGGCGTAGCACCACGACATATCGGGGAAGTATACGGTATATTCAAAGCCTATTGTACACGTGTAGGCAGTGGTCCATTCCCGACAGAGCTTCTGGACGAGGTAGGAGAACAGATCAGGCAGGCTGGACGCGAGTTCGGTTCCACTACAGGGCGTCCGCGCCGTTGCGGTTGGGTTGATCTGCCTACACTGAAATATTCTATCATGCTGAACGGGGTGACCCAGCTCAATATGATGAAGGCGGATGTGTTGACAGACTTTGACACCATAAGAGTGTGCACGCATTACAAGCTGCCTTCCGGCGAGATAACGGATCAGCTACCGCACTCCCTGGAAATCGAAGGTATAGAACCAATCTATACAGAGATGCCAGGCTGGAGAGTTGACCTGAACCAGATCGAGACGGTAGAGGCGCTTCCTGAAGCATTCAATAACTACATGACTTTCCTGGAAGAGCAACTGCAGGTGCCTATTACCATCGCATCGGTAGGCCCGGATAGAAAGAGTACACTAAGAAGAGATAAGGTACAGGTAGGATAACATTCCTATACCTATAGAGAGAAAGAAGTTTACACGAGGCCCTGTCTACTATGGACAGGGCCTTTTGTTTTGCACAGGGGCAGAAACAGAAATTCCGAATTATGCTGGAACTCTGGCTGCCCAGAGGCTTGTTATCTTCCAGCCGCCAGGAGGAAAAACCGGGAATCGGGGCCGTTTTTGGGCGGTGCGAAAAAACCCGAAACTATTTTGGAAACTATTC
>NZ_JSYF01000333.1:0-5714 GCF_054824225.1 Pontibacter sp. HJ8 | reverse complement strand
TACTTCGGAAAAATTTTTATTTGTGTATTTATTCATACTTTTGCAAACCATTTTTTTAAGCCGATAAGTTAAGGAGAAACATACTATGTATTGGACACTGGAATTAGCTTCATACCTGGAGGATGCACCCTGGCCAGCCACGAAAGACGAATTAATTGACTACTCTATTCGCTCAGGCGCCCCTATGGAGGTGGTAGAAAACCTGCAGGCGCTGGAGGACGATGGTCAGCCGTACGAGAACATCGAAGAAATCTGGCCGGACTATCCTACCAAGGAAGACTTCATGTTCAACGAAGACGAGTACTAAAAAGAATTACGAATTTATAATTACGAATTAAGAATGGCCCTATGAACGGGCTCAAAATTCGTAATTCTTAATTCATAATTCGTAATTATACAAGGCTTGATCGTTGAAGTAAAAAATCTGGTTGCGGGTTACGAACAGCGCGTTCTGATCCGCAACCTTTCTTTTTCTATACCTGCTCCGGCTTTTCTGGCTATTATAGGGCACAACGGAGCCGGCAAAACAACTTTCTTTAAAGCTTTTCAGCACAAGATCAGCTACAAAGGCCAGATCCTGATACAGCAGCACGACCTGCGCGCTATCCCCGATGCCGCGGCTACAGGCCTCCTCTCCTACCTTCCCCAAAAGAACATCGTCTCCTTCCCCATCAAAGTACATGACCTGGTGGTGATGGGATTATTCCGCAAAAAGCGCTTCTTTGAGAACTACAGCCACGAAGACTATGAGCAGGCAGCGGCTATACTGAACCAACTGGAGCTCTCGCATCTGCGGGAACAGGATTTTACGACCTTGTCGGGGGGAGAGCAGCAACTGGTATGGCTGGCGCAGCTCATGCTTCAGGATGCTTCCCTGATACTGTTGGATGAACCGACGCAGCAACTGGACGTGTACTACAAAAAGCAGGTGTTCCGATTGTTACAGCAGTGGGTGCAGCAGCAAAGCAAAACGGTGATCTGCATAACACATGACCTCCACAACCTGTTGCCCATGCAGGGTTACCTGCTCAACCTCTCCAAACCGGCCCCTGTGCTGGAGCCCATTACTCCGGAAAGTGTAGTTCAAAACCAGGAATTTCTGGAGGCCGGCCGGCCGAAATTATAGGGATTGTTTTACAAAAGCCTCTGCCAGCACCATATCCTCCGGCGTCGTGATCTTAATATTGCGGTAGCTGCCCTCTACCAGGGCTATATCTTCCCCTAACTGCTCCACGACAGATGCATCATCGGTAAACCAATCCTGTTCCTGCTGCTCATAAGCGCGGCGCAGCAGGCTGGCCCTAAAACACTGCGGCGTCTGCACCAGCTTATAATTGGCTCTCGGAACCGATCGGCTCCCCTGCCCGGTAAGCTCCCGGATCGAATCTTTGGGCGATACAGCCACCACCGCATTTCCTTTTTCTGCCGCTACCTGAAACGCCTGGGCAATGATCGCTGCCGTTACAAAGGGGCGTACGCCGTCGTGCACCGCCACCAGTGCCTCCCCTGGCACCAGCGCCAGCCCGTTCTTCACAGAGCCGAAACGTGTGCGGCCTCCTTTCACAGTCAGATGAAAAATGTTGAATGCATGCTGCTGGCAGAGCTCCTTCCATACCTCGAGCTGATCCTCAGGCAACACCACCACAATCCGGATCCCGGGGTTATAGGTATAGAACCGCTCAATGGTGTGCATCAGGATCGGTTTACCTGCCAGTTTTATAAACTGCTTGGGCTGATCGTGCTGCATCCGGCTGCCGGTGCCACCCGCTACGATGATGGCGTACTGCTGAAGGTTGTGTGTCATAAGAGTAAGGCAACCAAAGTATACCTCCGCTGCCGAAGGTATGGATCATACTGCAAAAATAGGTATAGTTCCCGGACCAGCTAAACGGAATCACGGGGAGCAGCTGCAAATAAAACAAAAAGCCCCGACTTCAGGAGCCGGGGCTTTTCAAATTATATCTGTGTGAAGGCTTACAGAATCAGCATCACGTCGCCGTAGCTGAAGAAGCGGTATTTTTCTTTCACGGCTTCCTGGTAGGCTTTCATCACCAGGTCATATCCTCCGAAGGCAGCTGTCATCATCAGCAAAGTAGACTCCGGCATGTGGAAGTTCGTTACCAGGCTGTTGGCAATCTTGAAATCGTAAGGAGGGAAAATGAAACGGTCTGTCCAGCCTTCGTTCGGCTTCAGACGGTTACTGGCCGACACCGAAGACTCCAGCGCACGCATGGTCGTGGTACCAATGGCACATACGCGCTTCTTGTGGTCCAAAGCGTTGTTTACCTGCTCAGCCGTAGCAGCCGGCACCATAAAGTTTTCCGAGTCCATCTTGTGCTTGGTCAGGTCTTCCACGTCCACCGGACGGAAAGTGCCCAAACCCACATGCAGGGTAAGCGGAGCCATTTCAACACCTTTGATCTCCAGGCGCTTGAGTACTTCGCGGGTAAAGTGCAGGCCGGCCGTCGGAGCCGCAACAGCACCTACGTTCTTGGCATACACCGTCTGGTAGCGCTCTTTGTCTTCCGGCTCGGCCTCACGCTTGATGTACTTGGGAAGCGGTGTTTCGCCCAGGTCGTTGATGGTTTTGTAAAATTCTTCATCCGGACCATCGAACAGGAACTTGATCGTGCGGCCGCGGGAAGTTGTATTGTCAATTACTTCGGCTACCAGGTCACTCTCACCAAAGTAGAGCTTATTGCCGACACGGATCTTGCGGGCCGGATCGACCAATACATCCCATAGGTGAATCTCCTTGTTCAGTTCGCGCAGCAGAAATACTTCAATTTTGGCTCCTGTTTTTTCTTTGTTGCCATACAGGCGGGCCGGAAACACTTTGGTGTCATTTACCACCATCACATCGCCTTCATCAAAATACTCCAGGATGTCTTTGAACACCCTGTGCTCGATCTCTCCGGTGCTGCGGTGCAGTACCATCATGCGTGACTCGTCGCGGTTAGGAGATGGATGTGTGGCAAGGAGCTCAGGAGGAAGCTCAAATTTAAATTCAGATAATTTCATACTTTTTATATTACGGTATAAATCGTGCTAGCTAAAAATGGCATTCCGGGATTTTAGTCCGGGCGTCCGGAAAAAGGAAGCAGAGTTTTCCTATATTACAACTAAAATTCAAGCCGCAAATTTACTTAGTTTGACCGAAATATTCTTACTTTTAGAAAATTACTTTGTAATTCCGCCGATCAATGATATACCTGCGCCTTATTGTAGAAAGTTTCCGCTTTGCATGGCAGGCCCTCTGGTCTAACCTGCTTCGTACGATCCTGTCATTGTTGGGCGTCACGATTGGTATCTTTGCCATCATCTCGGTGTTTACGCTGGTCGATTCCCTGGAGCGCAATGTCCGCTCCAGCATGAGCTTTATCGGAGACCGGGTGCTGTATGTAGAAAAATGGCCCTGGAGCTTTGGCGGAGAATACCCGTGGTGGAAGTATTTTAAGCGTCCGCAGCCTAACGTACACGAGTTCCGCCTCCTGGACCGCAACCTGACCAATGATGCCGGAACGGCTATCTTTGCCAGCAGGGACCGCAACGTATTCAAGCACCGCAACAACAGTTATAAGGACGCCGGCCTGATTGGCGTGACCTACGACTACAACAAAGTAACCGAAATACCAGTTGCAGAAGGCCGCTACTTTGTACCGCAGGAAGTAGACGCTGCCCGCAATGTGATCATCATCGGGGATGAAGTCGCCAGCTCCCTTTATCCCGGCCAGTCGGCGATCGGGCAGCAGCTGAAAGTAGGCGGTCAGAAATTTACCGTGATCGGGGTGATGGAGAAGCAAGGAGAAAGCCTTTTCGGTATGCCAAACTTCGATCAGATGGGCGTAGTGCCTTACGCTACCTTCAGCAAGATGTTTGCCACCGGCCCCAACGGCATTGGCTCCACGCTTGCCATCAAGGGACGGGAGGACGACCCGGGCCTGCAGGAGCTGGAGTATGAGTTACGCGGCATGATGCGCAACATCCGGGGGCTGAAACCGCGGGATGAAGACAGCTTTGCCATCAACCGTCCGGAAATGGCCACACAGGCCGTTACCGGCTTCTTTGAAGTAGTGGGTCTGGCCGGTTGGGTGATCGGCGGCTTTGCGATACTGGTGGGTGGCTTCGGGATAGCGAACATCATGTTCGTTTCGGTAAAAGAACGCACCAACATCATCGGGATTCAAAAATCACTGGGTGCCAAAAACTATTTTATTTTATTTCAGTTCTTATTTGAGTCGGTATTTTTGAGCGTTATTGGCGGTGGCATTGGCATCCTGCTCGTATTCCTGCTTACCCTCATTCCGCAGGACATGATGAAAGTATCGCTCTCGGCGGGCAACATTATACTGGGACTGGGCGTATCGGCGGTCATAGGGATGCTCTCGGGCATCATACCGGCAGTGCTGGCCTCTAACTTAGACCCTGTCATTGCCATCCGCTCAAAATAGAAATTACACCCGTTGCGTGCATTGTTTACCTCACCACTTTGCAGGCACGCCCTTATCTTAAACTATATAGTAATGTTGAAAGGCGTTTCGTTTCTGAAAGCGCCGCAGGAGGCCTGCCTCCTGCAGAAGATGACGATGAAAGAATTATGACAAAGCTTAGAAAAACAAGTAAAACCAAACTCAACGACGAGTCGCACAACAGCGGCAGTGGACAGACCATCCTTAATCCGGACGTTAATAAAAACAAGGCAAAAACGATAACAGACCTGCGCGAAAACGGCCAGGTTTCGGCTCCGCCAGCCTCGGCCGAGGATATAAAGATAAGGCAGGCTTTTGTAGACAAAGACTGGAACGAGATCAAAATTGCAGACTCCTGGCAGATATTTAAAGTGATGTCTGAGTTTGTGGAAGGCTTCGAAAAACTATCCAAGATCGGTCCATGCGTTTCTATTTTTGGTTCTGCCCGTACCAAGAACACGCACAAATACTACATCATGGCCGAAGAGATCGCAGCCAAGCTGGTGCGCCATGGCTATGGCGTGATCACAGGCGGCGGTCCGGGCATCATGGAGGCCGGCAACAAAGGCGCTCACTCAGAGGGCGGCAAGTCGGTAGGGCTTAACATCCACCTGCCCTTCGAGCAGTTCAACAACATCTACATCGACTCTGATAAGCTCATCAACTTCGATTATTTCTTTGTGCGCAAAGTCATGTTCGTGAAGTATGCACAGGGCTTTGTGGTTATGCCAGGTGGTTTTGGCACCCTGGATGAGCTGTTTGAGGCGATTACCCTGATCCAGACCAAGAAAATCGGAGCTTTCCCGATCGTGCTCGTGGGCCGCGAATACTGGGGTGGCTTGATGCAGTGGGTGGAGGATGTGATGCTGAAAATGGAAAGCAACATCAGTGCTGAAGACCTGGACCTGGTTCATATTGTAGATGATCCTTCGGAAGCCGTGAAAGTAATCGACGACTTCTACAGCAAGTACCTGCTGTCTCCGAACTTTTAAGGACAGAATCATTTTATTTTTTAAAAAAAAGCCTGCTGTTACAACGGCAGGCTTTTTTTTAAAATACGGACCTGTACCTGTGTTCACAACACACCTCCTATCGGACTAGTTTCACCTCATACACGGCCTCCCCGCTTACAGGTATACCGGTGGCAGTCTTGCCTTGCACCCTGACCTGGAAGGTGCCTGTTTCGTCTGAGGTGAAATCAGCCAGCTACAATTTTATAGCAATGTATGTTTTGTATTGAATTGA